>CACLWW010000011.1 GCA_902610755.1 uncultured Pelagibacteraceae bacterium
TTTTTGCTTATAGCATTTTTTACAATTTTTTCTTTTAACATAAATTTAAAAAATATATTTCAAGCCAAAAATTATTTATTAGTTTTTTCTTATTTTCTTACTTTTTTAATTATTAGTAACCTTAAGCTAATTTATGTCTAAGAGATATAGCGGAAAATCATTTAAAGACTCAAGTTTAATGAAAAAACCAAAATTATCTTTCAAAGAAAAACGAAAGCTTAAACGACAAAAGAAAAAAAATAAAAATTAAGAAGATAGTTCTTCTTAAAATTTATCAGTTTGTTGCAACTTCTTTTACAATCTTATCAGCTATCAATTCGTAACCCTTCTTTGTGTAATGTCCATAAATACCGAAAATAAATATATCTATGTTATCTACATAATTGTTTTTAAAATGTTCATCGATATCAATAAATAATATATCATTATTTTTTACAATTTTTTTAATCTTTGATTTTTGAAAATAGTTTGCGATCGAATATTTATTATTATACCTTGTCCAAGAAGGTAAATAAACAAAGTAAAAATTACCGTCCCACCTTTTGACTTCCTCATTCATCTGAAATATTATTTTTTTAAAATAATTATAGTCAACATTATGTTTTTTTTTATAAAAAACTGAAGACGTTAAAAAAAGTTCTTTTAACGTATTAAGTTCTAAAAAATCTTTTATTTTTTCTTTAAATGATATTTTTTTCATAATTATCTTTTTATTTGCAATTTTTCCATTCTTTATTTTAAATGGAAGTATCTCATAAAAAATATTTTCATAATCTTTCAAAAATTCACTAACTTTTTCATTTGAATCAAATAAATCTTGAGAAAAATCGTCATTGAGATATTTTTTTAAAAAAGTTTTTTCTTCAAACATCATATCTCTAAGGTCGTTGCCCTCATAAAAAAGATAAAAGACATTTTTTGGTTTTAATCTAGAAGCATATTCTTTTGTAATAGCGAGACTCATAAAAGGTCCTGTTCCATTAACACCAAAATTCCCTACATTATAATTTGTTTTAAACATTATTTTTCCCGCAATATCGTCGTTGTTATTGAAAGGTACACCCTCAGTAAAGGAGTCTCCTAATATCATAATATCTATATTTTGGTTGTAAATTTCATTACTATTTTTAAAGCCGTATTTATCATTAATAATAATCTCTCTTTTTCCGGCTTCATTATTACCTAATGACAGACTATTTATTGGACCTCTAAAGGGTATTTTTTTATTAGAATTTATTTTGTTATTAATAAATTGTTTGATCCTGTTTTCAAAATCAGAGAGATAAAGCATCTCAATTGAAAATTTAAAAGAAGGAGAAATTTGATTATTTTTTTTTTTCTCTTCATAAAATGCAAAAAAATCTTCCCTTCTATCAAAATTTTGAATTGATTTAGTTTTTTGATCTCTTATTTGATCAATTGAAATTTCATTAAGATTAATATTTTTTTTTAAAAATATGAGTGATAAAAGTTCTAATGAATATATAACAAATATTATATTAATAAAAAAGACTAGGATTATTTTTTTTACAGACACAACATCTAAATATTACACCAAAAGCATAAAATCATGTCTAATGAAATTAAACTTATTGAAATAATTTTAAGACGAAATGGGGTGTTTTATTGAAACACCCCACAATTGAATTTATCCTTTAAACATTTCTAACGCTTTGCCGAGTAATTCCTCTGACTTTACGTGATCACCACTCTCATGAGCTTTCACTCCAGCATTTCTAAGTTCCTGTACCTTAGCGATCTTTGCATCAATATTTTTTGCCATCATTGGACAAGAACCTGCAAACGCGGAACTTGTGAATAGTAAAATAAATAAAATTAAAGTTAACTTTTTCATAATTATCCTTTTGTTAATTCATATATATGCGCTTTAATTTTTAATTTAAGCATCAGAGTGTCACACCATTTTAACTTTTAAACTTCAGATAGAATTAATATATTGAACTATGTTTATAGCAATGAATCGTTTTAAAATTGTTCTTGGAAAAGAAAAAGAATTTGAAGAAGTTTGGAAAAATAGAGATACGCATTTGAATGATGTGCCTGGATTTAAAGAATTTCATTTAGTTAAAGGCGATACAAATGATGAGCATACTTTGTATGCATCTCACAGTATTTGGAACTCGAAAAATGATTTTATTAATTGGACTAAATCTGAAGCATTTAGGCTAGCCCATAAAAATTCTGGTCAGCATAAAGGATTGTACTTAGGTCATCCAAATTTTGAAGGTTTTGAAGTAGTTCTTTAGACTTTAGAGCTTTCCAACACCTAACCAAGCTAGAGTAATAATTATTAACCAAATTACTCCTTTTATAAAAAAGAAAAAAAAACTTCCTGCAATTATGTATTTTCCAATTTTACTATTCTTAAAAACTTTTTTTATCACGATTATTTAACGAATTACAGATTTTACAGTTCCGATTTTGTCAATCTTTGCTATATAATTACCTTTATTTTTTAAAGGAACAACACCAACTGTTGAACCTGTAAACACAAAAAAGTTAGAATTTAATTTTATTTTATCTTTTTTCATTTTATTTAAAACAAATCGAAGAGAGTTAAGTGGGTTTATATAAACAGAATTTGTATTTCCATTAACAACATTACCCGTTTTAATATTTTTGATATTACATTTAAGATTTCCTATGTTTATTTTTCTAAATTTCTTTTTCGGGCCGATTAAAAACTTTATATTAGCGCCAAAATCACTTGCTAAATCACCTAAAAATTTTATTCCTTGTTTTTTTTGTCTGTATCCAACAATTTCGATACAAGGCATCATATGAGTAATGAATTTACTCAAGTTTTTCATTGTAATTACTCGTTTATTATTAAAAAAATTTTTACTAATTAAATATCCAACTTCAACTTCAATTCCCAATGTCGAACGATTTATTTTTACACTTTTACCACTTTTTAAAACATTATTTTTAAATATTGCTGAATAAAAAGGTTCTTTCTCTTTCAATTTTTTTAAAACTGGTAATGCAGTCCCGCCAGCTTTAAAACCCACCACTTTTGTATTTATTTTAGACTCACAGAGCTTTCTAAGTTTTGTGGCATTTTCAATATTTTTTGTAAACTTAGTTGGTATTGGATTTATAAGTTTGTTTCTTTTGTACGCATAAACTAGCTTATCTGCAATTTTTTCAATTTCTTTTTTCATCAATTTAATACGCTTCCAGGATCCAGTTTAACATCAAACCAATTTAATCTAACATCTAAATGGGGTCCTGTAGCGCGACCAGATTTCCCAACAGTGCCAATTATATCTCCTTTTTTGACCTCTTGCCCCATTTCAACAAAAATTTCATTCATATGCATATATAGAGTTGAAATTCCATGGCCATGATCAAAAATTAATGTGGCTCCTGTATAATAAAGATCTTTTTCAGCTAGTGTAACAACTCCACTCAACATTGCTTTTATTGGAGTTCCTGTTTTTTGAGCGTAATCCAAGCCGTAGTGCGGCCACCTTGGTTTTCCATTTAAAATTCTTTGACTACCATAAACACCAGTTATAATTGCGTTATCAATTGGAGTTATAAATTTATCTTTAAAATATATTAGATCGGTATCAATAGTTCTTGCTTTTCCAATAAGTTTATTTTCTTTCCTAATTCTGTCGTAAACTTCTTTGGGTGGTGTAACTTTTTTTTCAGGCAAACCATCTATTCTTTGTATTTTATATTCTCTTTTTAAAACCTTCTTAACAAATTGATTTTTAACTCCATTAAGAGTTTCTGTTATAACAACATCATTTTTCCTATCTCTTCCAAGGCCAAATGCAAAAAAACCATCTTTTGAAACTCTAACACTTTTTTTATCTATTTGTATTTTAGCTCCAGGATCTGTTTTACCTAATATAAAATGTCCTTGAATGAACTTTCCCTCAAATTCAATTGCTTGGCTATTAAATTGAATTAATAAAAAAATTATTAGGTATTTGATTATTTTGAAGTCCATCCACCATCAACCAATAAAGAAGTGCCAGTAATCATTGATGCCTGGTCAGAGGCAAGAAAAACTACAGCACTTGCAACATCAGAGAGTTCAGCAAATCTCCCCAGTGGAATGTTCCCTAGAACTTCCTTCATAAATTTTTTGTCTTTTAAAAATTTACTTGTCATTGGAGTTACAACAAAAGTAGGGCATACTGTATTTACTCTTATGTTATGCTTTGCAAGATCTATAGACATTCCTTTTGTAAGTCCCTCAAAACCAAATTTAGTCATGTTATAAACACTTCTAATTGGCCCACCAACATGACCCATTTGTGAAGACATATTAATAATTACACCTCCAACCTTTTTTCTATTCTTTAATTCAATCATTTTTAAAGCAGATAGTTGGGCAATATTAAAAGTAGCCATAGTGTTTATTTTCACAACATATTCCATGTCTTTTCTTTTTACTTTTGTAAAATGCTCAGGAATATTAGTCCCTGCGTTATTAATTAAAATGTCAATTCTTTTTTGAGAGTCTATTACTGATTTTATCTCAGAGTATCTAGTTACATCGCAAACATAAGATTTACATTTGGATCTAAATTTTTTTATAATTTTTGAGACTTGATCTAAATCTTTTTTTGTTCTACTAACAATAATTAAACTTGCCCCAGCTTCAGCAAGAGCAATAGCACATGCTTTTCCAATGCCTTTTCCAGCTCCTGTAACAAGAGCAACTTTATTTTTTAAGTTTTGTTTTTTAAGAAACATTTATAATAATAGTACTTTTATATCTGTATAAATCAATTCTATTGCAACTATAAGAACTGCCAGCAAACCCACCCAAGCAATCCATTTATATTTTTTTATCCAACCAGAAATTAATGTTGCTGCAGTTGCCATCAATATAATTGATAGGGCAAGCCCAAAAACTAATAAGTAGTAGTGATCTCTTGCGGCCCCAGCAACTCCTAAAACATTGTCTAAACTCATTGTTATATCTGCAAGGATGACTGTAGTAATAGCCTTAAGAAAAGATGAATTATCTATTTTGACGTTATCCTTTTTTTCACTTTGTTTAACAACATCAACATAGAGTTTATAGCAAATGTATAATAGTAAAATTCCACCAATTAATCTTAATCCTGAAATTTGTAATAGATAAGCCGTAATAAGCGTAAACAGTATTCTCAAAATTACAGCTGCGCCAATACCCCAAAAAATTATTTTTTTTCTTTGATCAGGAGGAAATTGTGAAGCAACCATCCCAATAATAATTGCATTGTCCCCAGCAAGAACTAAATCAATAAAAATGATTTGAAAAAAAATTAAAACTTGTTCTGATAACATTATGGGTTCAATATCATATCTGCACCCTTTTCAGCAATCATAATAGTAGGTGCATTAGTATTCCCAGAAGTTATATTTGGCATAATAGAGGCATCAATCACTCTCAGTTTATTAAGGCCATGAACTTTTAATTTATCAGAAACCACAGCTGAGTCGTCATTTCCCATCTTACAAGTGCCAACTGGATGAAAAATAGTTTGGGCATAATGACTACAAGCTTTTACTATTTCTTCTTTATCATTCAAATGTGAGCCAGGCCTAAATTCTTCGGGCTCATATTTTTTAAACTCATTTGTTTCCATTACAATTTTTCTTATTAACTTAATACCATCAGCAGCAACTTTTCTATCCTCATCCGTAGATAGATAGTTCATTTTAATCTTTGGGTTCACTTTTGTGTCACTACTTCTAATCGATATTTCACCTCTACTCGTAGGTCTTATGTTTGCAACAGTTGGAGTAAAAGCATGGAAATCATGTAGGTTTGCACCTCCCAATTTGTCAGTACTAATGGGTTGAATATGAAATTGTAAATTTGGCGTATCTCTGCTTGGATCGCTTTTAGCAAAACCACAAAGTTGGCTTGCGCCCATAGTCATTGGGCCTCTTCTTTTAAAGACATACTCAAGTCCAATTAATAGCTTACCAGACACACTATTAATTTTCTTGTTTAAAGTTTCTATATTTTTAACTTTATAAACTGGCCTGAACATCAGGTGGTCTTGAAGGTTTTTACCAACACCCTTAAGATCTTTAACAATATTAATTCCCAAATCTTTTATTTTTGAAGCTTCTCCAACTCCTGAAGTTTGAAGTATGTGAGGGCTTCCAATTGACCCCGCGCATAGTAAAATTTCCTTCTCGGCTCTAACAGTAAAAGTTTCATTCCCTTTTGAATAAGTAACGCTCTCTGCGTTATTTCCATCGAAATTAATTTTTTTAACATGACAGTTGGTTTCGATTTTTAAGTTTTTATTTTTTTTGATAGGATTTAGATATCCAACTGCAGTGCTGCATCTTAATCCATTCCTCTCTGTAACCTGAAAATAACCACATCCAAAATTATCTCCTTTATTAAAGTCATTTACTTTTGGAATACCAACTTCTTCAGCTGCATTCATAAAAACATCTAAAATATCTAATTTAATTCTTTGATCTGATACAGCTAATGGTCCTCCAACACCATGGAATTGATCTTTACCTCTTTCTTGGTCTTCAGCTTTAATGAAATAAGGTAGGACATCTTTCCAGGCCCAACCAACGTTTCCAAGTTGCCGCCATAAATCATAATCTTGCTCTTGACCCCTTATGTATAAAAGTCCATTGATCGAGGAACTGCCTCCTAATGTTTTTCCTCTCGGATAAGGAATTGAAACATTTTCCATAGTCTCATCAGGCTCTGTCTTAAAACACCAATCTGTTTTAGGGTTATGCATGGTTTTGTAATAACCTACCGGTATATGTATCCAAGGGTAGTTATCTTTACCCCCTGCCTCAATTAACAAAACTTTATACTTTCCTGTTTTGATTATTCGATTTGTTAAGACACATCCTGCAGAGCCAGCACCAATTATAATAAAATCAAATTTTTCCATTTTGAGTTTTATAACAAAATTTTTGACTATTTATCACTTAATTAAAGCCTTTTTTTATTACCGATAAAGTCAAATGCAACTTGTATATCCTCGTTTTTTTTGATTGGATACAGCTTATTAAATTTAACTTAAGAGAGGAAATAATGAAAAAAATCATTTCATTAATGTTTGCAGCTTTCTTAGTTTTTGGTTTTATATCAAAAGCTAATGCTAAAACATTGAAATGTCAGACTGTCCTTAACACTAAGGCTGATGAAGTCAAAATGTTAAAAGACTTTACTGACACTGTAACAGCTCTTACTGATGGCTCACTAAAATTTGAAATTTTGCCAGCAGGTGCAGTTGTTGGAGTAAAAGAAACATTAGATGCAGTTGACAAAGGTTTAATTGACTGCGGATTTGCTTGGACACACTATTGGTCAGGTGATCATCCTGCAGCTATGTTATTTGGTTCACCAGTAGCAGGCGGTGGAGTAGGTATCGATAACTTAGCGTTTTTATCATGGTTCCAATATGGAGGTGGTAAAGAGTTGTATGACCAATTGTGGAAAGAAATGGGAAGAGACATCAAAGGATTTATGCTTCAACCAGTTGGCCCAGAAGCTTTAGGTTGGTTTCCAAAACCAATTAAAGATATGGCTGACTTTAGAAAATATAAATTCAGAACTCCTCCAGGAATTCCAGGACAAACTTACAAAGATATCGGTATAGCATCTGTTGCAATGGGTGGTGGAGATATTCTTCCAGCCTTAGAAGCAGGTACAATCGATGCAGCTGAGTGGTGTTGTCCAAAACCAGATTTAACATTTGGTTTTCAAAAAGTTTTAAAACATTATTACCTACAAGGATTACACCAAGTAGTAGTTAATGCTGACTTTTATATTACTGGAAAAACTTACAAAGCAATGACAGACCATGAGAAAAAATCTCTTGAAGTTGCTGCTAATGCTTCATTAGCTAAATCTTTAAGCTACAGAATCTATGAAAATGGAAAAGCTTTACAAGAATTAACTACAAAGCATGGAGTTATTTTAGAAGATACACCTTCAGATTACTTTAAAGAGTACATGGCAGCTGCAAAAGCTACATTGAATAAAAATGCGGAACAAAACAAGTTCTTCAAAGAAGTATACGATTCAATGAAAGAGTTTGCTGATGTTGCTGTTCCATTCTGGAGTGGTGCTCAAATGTCAAATGCTAAGCTGGGAATGGCTCACGCGGCGACATTAAAGTAAAAGTATAAACTTTAAATTTATAAAGAGCGGGCTTTACAGTCCGCTCTTTTTGTTTAAAATCTTTATATGAATGATCAACCTCCAAAAATAGATATTTCAGATGAAATGATCGCTGAAAGGCGAGGGGGTTTAGACAAGATGCCTGATGACATGCCATCATGGATGGCAAATTCTATAGTCAAGATAGATAAGTTTAGCAAGCTAATTGGAAGTGTTGTTTGCTGGATTTTGATGCCTTTAATATTTGCTATGACTTATGAGGTGCTTGCGAGAAAATTATTTTTAGCACCAACAATTTGGGCATATGACATTAGCAGATTTCTTTATGGAGCCTTGTTTATGTTGGGGGCGGGTTATGCTCTATCAAAAGGAGTTCACATAAGAGCAGATTTTTTATACAGGAACTTTAAAACCAAAACGCAAGGTTTAATTGATTTCTGGTTATACATTTTATTTTATTTTCCAGGTTTAATTGTATTTCTTTATATGACAATCGGTTTTGTTGAAGAGTCTATTAGAAGAGGTGAAAGAGGTATGGATACTACATGGATGCCATATATGTGGCCGATCAAGACATGTTTATTAATTGGAATTATTTTTTTATTAGTTCAAGGTTTCTCTGAATTATTAAAGAGTTATTGGGCTGCAAAAAAAGGTGAGTGGCCTGGAGCGAAAAAATGATCGCTGAGCTAATAGACCCAGCAATACTTGGTTTTATATTAGTTGGAGTAATGTTATTTGCAATATTTGTTGGTTTTCCAATTTCTTTTACACTTATATTTCTGGGATTTGTTTTTGGTTACTTAGGTTTTGGAAAATTAGTATTTTATTTAATGACTCTCCAATTCTCTATGGTAATGACAGAACAGACTCTCGCCGCTGTTCCACTCTTTGTGTTCATGGGAATTATGATGGAACAAGCTGGTTTGATGGAGAGATTGTTTTCAGCTTTTCAGCTAATGTTATCAAAAGTTAGAGGCTCTTTATATTATGCTGTTTTATTTGTTTCAGTAATTTTTGCAGCTGCAACTGGAATAGTTGGTGCTTCAGTAACAATTTTAGGAATAATGGCCGCTAAATCAATGAACAGATCTGGATATGATGTAAAACTTGCTGCAGGAACAATAACAGCTGGTGGGACTTTGGGAATTTTAATTCCTCCAAGTATTATGTTGGTAGTAATGGGCCCAATAATGGAAATACCAGTTATTGATTTATTTGCGGCTGCTATTTTACCAGGAATATTACTTGCCTCTCTGTATGCAGCATACACTACAATTAGATGTATGATTAATCCAAAATTAGGGCCAGTTTTACCAGAGGATATGAGAGCAGTAAGTATGAGAGAGGTGTGGATTGAATTTTTCTTAGGACTCGTACCACCAGCCGCATTAGTTTTTGCTGCTTTAGGTAGTATTTTATTTGGCTTTGCTACACCAACAGAAGCCGCAGGATGTGGCGCAATGGGTGCTCTACTCTTGTCACTATCATATAAAAAATTAACTTTACCAAAATTACAAGAAGCTCTTGTAAAAACATTAGAAATTACTGCTTTAATAATGGTTTTAGTTGCTGCATCAAATTTCTTTGGAGCAGTGTTTGCAAGACTTGGCACTCCAACATTGCTTACTGAATTTTTATTAGGTTTAGAAATGAATAAATACCTAATACTTGCAATGATAATGGTAATGATATTTCTATTGGGATGGCCATTGGAATGGGTTCCTATCGTTATGATAATAATTCCAATTATCCTACCATTAGTTGAAGCTTTAGGATTTAATTTAACTTGGTTTGCGATTCTTGTAGCAGTTAATTTACAGACCGCCTGGCTATCCCCACCTGTCGCTCTATCAGCTTATTTCCTTAAAGGAGTTGTACCAGAGTGGGATTTAAAGGACATTTATCTTGGAATGATGCAGTTTATGGTCCTTCAGATAATTGGATTAATCATTATCATAATATTTCCTAAGATTGTCCTTTGGCTTCCCACTGTCTTGTATGGACAGTAGTACATATTTGTTTAATATGTAATAGTGAGTTCAGAAAAAGAAAAATTTTATCTTACCAACTGGGAAATTGTTTCAGTTAATCCTATTGATAAAAATTGGAATTGGAAAGACATGTTTTGTTTTTGGTCTGTAGGACTTCAAAGCATAATGTCTTTTGCTTTAATAGCTTCTTTATATTTTGTTTATAATTTAAACTTTTATGAAGTTTTATTTGGAAGTTTGCTAGCTTCCTTGTTGGTGTGTTACTTATCCTATATTATTGGAAAACCCTCTCAAAAGCATGGAATTCCTTTTCCAGTTTTTTTAAGAGTATCATCTGGATATCAAGGAGCAAAATTTATAAGTTTAATAAGGGGTATAGTTGGTATATTCTTTTTCGGTGTCCAAACATATTTTATTTCAAAATCTATTGGATATTTAATCAGAATTTCTTTATTTCAATTTGACAGCGAGATATTAAACAACGATATTTTTTTCAACTACTTTATGACCATGAATTTAATAGATTGGGTCAGTTTTGTTTTTACGATTTTAATTCAGTATTTTTTATTTAGTAGGGGACAAAAATTTATAAGAAATTTTATTAATTTCTCAGCTTTATTTGTTTATTTAGGTTTATTACTATTTTTTATAATACTAATCGCCGATCCAGAATTATTTGTGATGGACTCTTTTATAAGTAAAATAAACCTTGAGAATGGATTTAATGATTTTCAAATCAAAAATATGATTGGTATCACAGGAACATTGTTCGCATATTTTTCTATTTTAATTATGAATTTTGGTGATTACTCAAGGTATGTGAAGAACTCACAAGAACTTCTAAAAGGAAATCTAAGTTTAGTTGTTACCACAATAATTTACTCATTTTTATTGCTTGTGATTGTTGTTGGTTCTGACGTTTTTTTTAAAAGTAGCCTAACCGCAACCCAAGATTTGCTAACAAATCCTACAGATATTATAGGCAAAATTAACAATACTTATATAACTGTTACAGTATTAATCTTTATTTTGTTTGCATCATCATCAACTAATTTAATTGCAAATTACTTTCCTTCACAAAATATATTACTAAATTTACTTCCAAATAGTTTAACTTTAAAAAGTTCTGGATTATTGATAATTTTGTTTGGTTTCATAGTCGGGATTTTTTGGACTCCGTTCTTTAGTCAAAACGGATCTATGTCAATAATCGATACACTTTCAGCTTTTTTTGGACCAATTTTTGGTGTGATGATTTTTGATTATTATGTAGTGAAAAATAAAGTTGTAATAAATAAAGACTTATTTTCAGCAAGATATGATAGTGCATACCTTTATTCTGGAGGATGGCATTTAAAAGCGTATTATTCTTTTATAATAGGATTCATATTTTCATCTGCAACAATTTGGAATTCAAAATTCATGTTTTTAGATACTTTTTCATTTATAGTTGGTTTTATAATTGCGGGTATTACTTATTATTTATTAGCAAGTGATTAATGAATAAATTTGATTTAAATAACAAAAACGCAATTATCACTGGTGGCGCACAAGGTTTTGGACTTGATATCGCAAAAAGATTTTTGCTATCAGGGGCAAAAGTAATTATCTGGGATTCTGATGAAAAAGAACTTAAAAAAGCTTCAAAATTAATTAATGACCAAAATCTTTCCAGTGATGTTGTAGACGTATCAGACCCAAAGAGTGTCGATGATGTTGTAAACAAAATTACCTCAAAAACAAAAATTGATATTCTAATAAATAACGCAGGAATTACCGGCTCTACAGCGGAATTATGGAATTACCATTACGAAGAATGGAAAAAGATCATCGATATTAATTTACACGGAACTTTTAATTGTTGTAAGTCAATTGTGCCTCATATGATTAAGAATAATTATGGAAGAATTGTTAATATAGCATCTGTCTCTGGTAAAGACGGAAATGCAAAAGCAAGCGCATATAGCTCATCTAAAGCAGGGGTAATTGCGCTCACAAAATCTTTGGGCAAAGAACTTGCAGATAAGAATATTGCAGTTAATGCGGTAACACCAGCGGGAGCAAAGACTAGAATTCTTGACCAAATGTCAAAAGAGCATGTTCAAAGGATGCTTTCAAAAGTACCTAGGGCAAGATTTCTTGAGCTAGAGGAACTTACCTCAATGGTTTGCTGGTTATCTTCAGCAGAAAATTCTTTTTCAACCGCCGCTGTATTTGATATTAGCGGCGGAAGATCTACTTATTAGGCTTTTCTTTAGGGATTATAATATTTGTTTCAAAATATTTGCTTTTTTCGTTAGCTATAACTGGAGCTAAAATTATAACAGACCAATAAATTAAGAGCATAAAAATGGATAGAGTCCTCAAAGCTTTTCTCCATTGTTTGAGCAATTTTCTTTATTTATTTTGTCATCAAAAGTCTCAAGATTACCTTTATTTATGATCCAAACATATGACTTTTCATAAGTATTATCGGCAGCTAATTTAGTACATTTTTTACCCAATTTGACTGTATGAGTTGAACAGTTTGTTAACATAATTAACAAGATTAATGAGATATATTTTTTCATATGAGATTTTATAAGCTTAAAAGATGAGCTTTGAATGACTGAAAATTGTCAAAAGTAAGATTTTAAAAAAAATTTGAAAAAAAATTATTTTAGTTTATATGAACTTCATGCCCAAAATATTTATCGCTATTTTAATCGTTCTATCCTCCATATCTTTTAGTTACTCCCAAAATATTGAAGTGTTTAAGTTTACTGATGAGGAGTTAAGTAATCTCAAAGTTAGAAAAGTTCGTGGAGCCAAAAATATGACTGAATACAGCATTTTAGCTGAAGATGGTACAAATATACTAAAAGCCGAGGTAGAAAATGGCGGTTCAGGACTAGGTAAGGAGGCACCTATAGATCTGAATCAAACACCATTTTTAAATATCACTTGGAAGGTTGAAAAGGGGTTACCTGGTATCGATGAAAAATCAAAAAAAGGTCATGATTTCGCAGCAAGATTTTTTGTTGTTAAGAAAACAGGTATGACACCATTATCGAACAAGGCAATAAATTATGTATTTTCAAGTAATTCATCGATAGGAGAAAACTGGCCAAGTCCATATACAAAAAGTTCGATTGATTATGTTTTATCCAATATTGATAAGAATAAAAATGAGTGGGTTACAGTCAAAACAAATGTTAAGGAAGACTATAAAAGACTCCACAATTTAAACGTGGATATTTTAGATGGTGTTGCAATTATGGTAGATACCGATCAATCAAAATCTAAGGCTATTTCCTACTATAAAAATATATATTTTTCCTCAGAATAAGTTAGTTTAAAGAACTAATGAAAACTTTTACTTTTAAATTAAAAGTTTACTATGAAGATACTGACGCTGGTGGTGTCGTGTACTATGCAAATTACCTTAAATTTATGGAAAGAGCTAGAAGTGATGCTTTAGAATCTTTAGGCTTTACTAATAAAAAACTAATCGATGAAAATGGAACTTATATAATAGTTAAATCATGCAATATAAGTTATATGAAATCTGCCTTACTTGAAGATAATTTAGAGATAAAATCGAGTATAAAAGAAATCACAAAAACTTCTTTTTTTATGTCACAAAAAGTATTTAAAGGTAATGATCAAATTACAGAGGCGGAAATTCATTTAGTGACGATTGATAAAAAAGGTAAGCCTGTCAAAATCCCTGAAAGATTAAAAAAGAAGCTAGAAATACTAATTTAATCTTAATACTTTTCTAAAAAGATTTTTCATTTTCTTTTCGTTTATTCGACCAGTATTAACATTTCTCGGGCTTGGGTGATAACAAGCAACTAACTTGATATTTTTGGGTAGGATGAAAATTTTTCCATGCGAAAAACTTATTTTTTCTTTAAAATTATAATTTTGTTTGAAAAAAAGAACACAACTATCAAAAGCAATTTTTCCAAGAGCAACAATTGTCTTAAGATTCTTCAAATTTTCAATTTCATTATTGAAAAATTGAAAACAGTTTAATAGTTCCCTACGATTTGGTTTATCACCAGGTGGAACACATTTTAATGCAGTAGTTATATATGCATCTCTTAATCTTAACCCATCACTTATATTGTCTGAATTTGACTGATTTGAAATTTTAACACCGTATAAGCACTTATATAAAAAATCTGATGATTTGTCGCCAGTAAAGACCCTTCCAGTTCTTGTCCCCCCATGAGCCGCAGGCGCTAAACCAACAAAAAGAATTTTCCCTTTTATGTCTCCAAAACCAGTAATTGGTTTGCCCCAGTAGGTTTCATTTTCATATTGTTTTCTTTTTTCAGCAGAAATTTTTTTTCTAAATTTTACTAACCTTGGACATTTATCACATTTAATAATAGATTGATTTAATTTTTGAAAATTCAAATTCATAATGAAACATTTTAAAATAATATTAATCTATTTTCTATTTCTATTAAATAAGACAAGCTTTGCCAGCGAAAATATCGTAGAAATCCTCAAAAAAGAGAACAATTTAATATTTATTCGTCATGCTATTGCCCCAGGAAATGGCGATCCTTCAAATTTTGATATTTCAGATTGTTCTACTCAAAGAAATCTTAGTAAAGATGGTAAACTACAAGCATTGAAAATTGGTAAGTTTTTTAAAGAAAACGATATTAATTTTGCAGAAGTACTATCGAGTGAATGGTGCAGATGCAAAGATACGGCCAAAATATCTTTCGGGACTTATAAGACAAAAAATTTTCTTAACTCTTTTTATGATGAGCAGTTTTCAGAAAACAAAGAAAAACAAATTTTAGACTTTCAAAAATTTATTAAAAATTGGGATTACTCAGGAAATTTAATATTAGTTACTCATTACGTTGTAATTTCTGAAATATTGGATTTAGCAACAAGTTCTGGCGAGATTGTAATTACCAATAAAAACTTGGAGATTCTTTCATCATTAAAAATCAATTAATCTTCTTTTCTCTCAGAAAGAAAAAGAAAAATTAAAAATAAAGCGGTCCATCCAATACCAATCAAACCTTTTTTAATACTGGTTTCAGCGCCCCACAGATCAAAAAATAACGCACCAATTACAAGACCTAATACATAAATAATAATAACTGTTGTTGACTTACTCATTTTAAACTCTTTTTAAATAAAGATACTCCCTCTTTAATCTTATTATCATAAGATTTTAAAAATGCATCTAATTGCCAACCTGACATTCTACTTTTTAATTCTTCTAAATTTTTCTTTTTCCATTCATCAGTAGTTTCTGGGTTTTTCCAAATAATTTTTTCTTCAGTTTTTCTGGCACAACCATAGCAATAGCCTGATATAGGGTCTGTTTTACAAATACTTATACAAGGTGAAACAATCATAATTTTTAATTTTTTACATATAATTACACAATTATTCTAATTGGACAAATTCATTCTATAAGATATAAACCTTTTTAAATTGGGCGAGTGGCGGAATTGGTAGACGCGTTGGTCTTAGGAACCAATATGGCAACATGTGAAGGTTCGAGTCCTTTCTCGCCTACCATAATTTTATGAAAGTTACAGTAGAAACAAAAAAAGGTCTTGAAAAAAATTTAAAAGTTTTTGTTGATAAAAATACTATCAATAAAGAACTTGATGTAAAGTATGACCAATTAAAAAACGATGTGGTCTTAAAAGGATTTAGGCCAGGAAAAGTTCCGAAAGACTTAATTAAAAGACAATTTGGTAAGGCAATTTACGGTGAGGTTATAGATAAAATTTTAAAAGAAACTACTACTAAAGCTTTAGATGAAAAGAAAATCAAACCTGCACTCCAGCCTAAAATTGATTTAAAACAATTTGGCGAAGGAAAAGATCTTGAATATGTAATTAGTGTTACAGAGATGCCTAAAGTGAAATTAAATGCTTTAGATAGTATTAAGTATAAAGAATATAAAGTTAACCTGTCTAAAGAAGAAACGGACAAAAGAATTAAAGAAATTGCATCAAATCAAAAAAATTTTGTCGAAGTTGATGCAGCGAAAGTTGCTAACGAAGGTGATCTAGTTACATTTGATTACAAAGCAACAGTGGATGGAAAAGAATTTAAAGGCAGCGATGGAAAAAACACACAATTAGAATTAGGAAAAGATTTATTCATAAAAGGTTTTGATAAACAATTATTAAAAGCAAAAAAAAATGAAGAAATAAAAGTTGAGGCAGTTTTACCAGAAATCTTTCCAGAAAAGGAGTTAGTCGGAAAAAAAGCAATATTTATTTGCAAAATTATTTCAGTAAAAAAACATAAACCTTCACCTATTGATGATGAATTTGCTAAAAAACTTGGTGCCAAAGATCTATCTGATCTTAAAAATTTAGTTTCAAAACAATTAAATGACCAATATAAAAATTCTTTTGATCAGATTTCAAAAAATCAAATTTTAGAAGAGATTGAAAATTTTAAGATTGATGAGATTCCAAGTACATTAATTGAACAAGAGCTAAACATTCTTAACCAAGGTCTTGATAAAGAAGCTATAGAAAAAAATAAAAATAGTAATTTAAAGAATGCAAAAAAAAGAATTAAATTAGGTTTAATTCTGAATCAAATTGGTGAAGATAATAATATCAAAGTAGAAAATTTAGAGATACAATCTGAAATTCAAAAACAAATAGGTATGATGCCTGGACAAGAAAAACTTGTTATGGACTATTATCAAAAAAATCCTGAAGCCGCAGCATCATTACGAGGAAATATTTACGAACAAAAGATAATTGATTTTATAAAATCAAAAGCTAAAAAAACGGTTAAAGAAATTGATAAATCAGAAGCAGAAAAAATTTTAAAAGAAGAAAACGAAAAAAATATCAAAGCCCAATCATCGACTGACATTACGGAAAAGAAGCCAAAGTCATCTGAAAAGAAACCTAAAAAAGCACCAATTAAAAAAAAAGTAAAAAAAGTTAGCAAAAAGTAATCACAAGTTGTATAAGTGATTGATTCGGAATTATGAGCGAAAAAATCTTAGAACAAATGAATACTCTAATACCCATGGTTGTTGAACAATCTAGCAGAGGTGAAAGAGCCTATGATATTTACTCAAGATTATTAAAAGAAAGAATTGTTTTTTTAGTCGGCCCAATTAATGACAATGTTGCATCTTTAGTAACTGCACAACTTTTATTTCTCGAGTCTGAAAATCCAAAAAAAGAAATTTCTTTATACATTAACAGTCCTGGTGGTTTGGTAACGGCTGGTTTAGGGATTTATGACACAATGCAATATATTAAACCTGATGTTTCAACATTATGTATTGGTCAAGCGGCATCAATGGGATCTTTTCTTTTGGCCGCAGGTGAAAAAGGAAAAAGATTTTCTCTTCCTAATTCTAGAATAATGGTTCATCAACCATCTGCCGGATTTCAAGGTCAGGCAACGGACATTGAAATACATGCCAATGAAGTTCTTTCTCTTAAGAAAAGATTGAATCAAATCTATTCTAAGCACACTGGAAAAAGCGAAGATGAAATTAAAATTGCGCTTGAAAGAGATAACTTTATGACGTCTGATAACGCTAAAGAATTCGGCCTTATAGATCAAGTTGTTGAAAAAAGATCATAGTATTCCACAAGATATAGCTCAATCTTAACTGTACACTTGCCTCATTAACAACTTTTATAATAAAGTACTTAAAGTGATTCGTTTAAATAATTTAAAAAAATATGTCAGGTAGTAAAAACATTTTATATTGCTCTTTTTGTGGTAAAAGTCAGCACGAAGTTAGAAAACTAATTGCTGGGCCAACAGTATTCATTTGTGATGAATGTGTTGAGCTATGTATGGACATAATAAAGGAAGAGAATAAAGATACATTTGTAAAACATCAAGATGGCTTACCTTCTCCAAAACAAATTTGTTCAGTCTTAGATGACTATGTAATCGGTCAGCAGCTCGCAAAAAAAGTTTTATCCGTAGCTGTTCACAATCATTATAAAAGACTAAATTATGAAAGCAAAACTACAAAAAATGTTGAACTTGCTAAATCAAACATATTATTAATTGGTCCAACTGGATGTGGAAAAACTTTACTTGCACAAACATTAGCTAGAATACTAGATGTGCCATTTACAATGGCCGATGCAACCACCTTAACAGAAGCAGGTTATGTTGGAGAAGACGTTGAAAATATTATTTTAAAACTTTTACAGGCTGCAGATTACAATGTTGAAAAAGCTCAAAGAGGAATAGTTTATATAGATGAAGTAGATAAGATTAGTAGAAAATCAGAAAACCCATCTATCACAAGAGATGTATCAGGAGAGGGTGTTCAACAAGCTTTATTAAAAATAATGGAAGGTACAATTGCAAGTGTACCACCTCAAGGAGGAAGAAAACATCCGCAACAAGAATTCTTACAAGTTGATACAACAAATATATTATTTATTTGTGGAGGAGCTTTTGCAGGCTTGGATAAAATAATTTCGCAAAGAGATAAAGGATCTTCAATAGGATTTGGTGCAGAAGTTAAAAATACTGAAGACAAGAAAACAGGTGAATGGATGAAAAGTTTAGAGCCAGAGGATCTATTAAAATATGGTTTGATTCCAGAGTTTATTGGAAGACTTCCAATAATTGCAACTCTTGAAGATTTAGATGAAAAATCTTTGATTAAAATTTTACAAGAGCCAAAAAACTCTCTTATTAAACAGTATCAAGAGTTATTTAAGTTGGAAGGGGCTAAACTTGTTTTTAAAGATACCGCAATTAAAGAAATTGCTCAAAAAGCAATTAATAAAAAAACTGGAGCAAGAGGATTAAGATCGATTTTAGAAAGCGTTCTTTTAAAAACAATGTTTGATTTACCAAGTATGGAAGATGTGAACGAAGTAATAGTCGATTCAGGTGCGGCCAAAGGTCAAAGTCAGCCAATTATTGTCCACTCCAAAAATACTCAAAAAGATAAAGATAAAGATAAATCCAAAACTTCTGCCGCATAAATATAGTTAACAAAAGATAAAAAAGTATTGCAAATTTTGATTTAATATCCATATTTAGATTATGGAAATGAAATTTAACTTACCGTTATTACCACTTAGAGACATAGTAGTTTTTCCAAATATGGTTATTCCATTATTTGTAGGTAGAGACAAATCAATTAATGCTCTTAATGAGGTAATGAAAAAAGAGAAAAAAATAATTTTAGTCACCCAAAAAAATTCAGAGGTTGATGATCCAACTAAAAATGATGTATTCACTTATGGTTGTGAAAGTAACATTCTTCAACTTTTAAAATTACCAGATGGAACTGTTAAAGTACTTGTTGAGGGAATTAATAGAGTAAAAATTAATAATTATAGTGATAATAAAGATTTTATAATTTGCTCTTACGAAAAAGTAAGTGATCTGATAAATAAAGACGAAGATTTAATGCAAACAGCTCTTTCAGCTGTTAAAAAACTTGAGAAGTTAACTTCAATTAATAAAAAGATTTCAAGTGAAACAATTAACAACATCAAAGCTCTCAAAGATCCATCAAAAATTGCAGATAACATTGCATCTCACTTGAATGCATCTATTTCAGAAAAACAACAAATCTTTGAAACTCAGGATGTGAAAAAGAGATTAAATTTTATTATTAAAATAATGGAAAACGAAACAAGTATTATTGGTGTTGAAAAAAGAATTAGAGGCCGAGTAAAAACTCAAATGGAAAAAACTCAACGAGAATATTATTTGAACGAGCAACTAAAAGCGATACAAAAAGAGTTAGGTGAAATAGAGGATGGAAAAGATGAAACATCAAATCTCAATAAAGCAATTCTCAAAGCAAAAATGCCAAAAGATGTTGAGAAAAAATGTCTATCTGAATTAAAAAAATTAAAAAACATGAGTCCAATGTCTGCTGAAGCTACAGTAGTGAGAAATTACTTGGATTGGATGATAGATTTACCATGGTTTAAAAAAGATAAAATTGAAATTGATTTAAATAAAGCCCAAAAAGTTTTAGATGAAGATCATTTTGGTCTGGAAAAAGTAAAAGAGAGAATAATTGAATTCTTAGCTGTTCAAAAAAGAATGAATAAATTAAAAGGCCCAATCCTTTGTTTGGTTGGTCCTCCTGGAGTTGGAAAAACATCTTTAGGTAAGTCAATTGCAAAAGCAACTAACAGACAATTTGTGAGAATGTCTTTAGGAGGTGTTCGGGATGAAGCGGAGGTCCGTGGTCACCGAAGAACTTACATTGGTTCTTTACCTGGAAAAATTATTCAAATGATGAAAAAAGCTGGAACGAAAAATCCTTTATTTCTACTTGATGAAATTGATAAAGTTGGAAATGATTATAGAGGTGATCCATCTTCAGCTTTATTGGAAGCTCTTGATCCAGAACAAAACACTACTTTTAATGATCATTACTTAGAAGTGGATTATGATTTATCTGATGTTTTATTTGTAACAACTGCAAATACATTAAATATTCTGCCTCCACTATTAGATAGAATGGAAGTTATAAGAATACCTGGTTATACTGAAGATGAAAAAATAAATATCGCTAATAAATACTTATTACCAAAACAAATTAAAGATAATGGTGTTAAAGATGGTGAGATGAATTTATCTGATGGCACGATTAAAGATATTATTAGATACTATACTAGAGAATCAGGGGTTAGAAATCTTGAGAGAGAAATTTCTAAGATTATTCGAAAGGTCGTAAAAAAAGTTGTTAACAATGAAAGCAAAGAAGTAATTGTTAATGATAAAAACTTAAATGATTTTTTAGGTGTCAAAAAATTTAAATTTGGCGAGCTTGAGGAACAAGATAAGATTGGAATAGTAACAGGTCTGGCTTGGACAGAATTTGGAGGTGAGATTTTAAAAATTGAGACTGTGAATATGCCAGGAAAAGGCCGAATGCAAATTACAGGAAAACTAGGTGATGTAATGCAGGAGTCTGTAAAAGCCGCAAAATCTTTTGTTAGATCTAAGTGTTTAGAATTTGGAATTATTCCTCCTACATTTGAGAAGAAAGATTTTCACATTCACGTCCCAGAGGGAGCTACACCAAAAGATGGCCCATCTGCTGGTATAGCAATGGTAACATCAATTGTTTCATCAATTACTAAAATTCCTGTTAAAAGAGAAATTGCAATGACTGGTGAAGTTACAATTACAGGTCAGGTTTTACCAATTGGTGGATTAAAAGAGAAACTTTTAGCTGCGCACAGAGCTGGCATTAAACAAGTATTAATTCCAAAAGATAATGAGAAAAATTTAGTAGATATCCCTAAAAAAGTTATTGATGATATTAAAATAACTCCCGTTAATTCAGCAGATGAGGTTTTAAAAATTGCTCTCACAAAAGAACTTAAACCTACTGATTGGGTTGAGGTAGATAAAATTTCAGAAAACAAAAAATCTGAAAAAACTCAAGCAAGTATTCAATAGTTTTTAAAATTATTAGTTAGTAAATTAATTAATTCCGTTTATTATCATATTGAGATGGATGATTATAATAAACTAGCTTTAAAGGCAGTTGATCTTCAAAAACAAAATAAATCTCACGAAGCTAAAAAAATTTACATTGATTTACTGAAAATTGATAGAAATCCACAAATATTGAGACTCCTTGGTTTAATTGAATTTGATGAGAAAAATTATGAAGAGTCATTAAAATTATTAAATGAGTCTTTAAAAATTAATCCAAATGATTCCGAATGTTATTCAAATAAAGGTATTGTAAATTTTAAATTAAAAAATATTAAAGAAGCAATTTTCGATTATAAAAAGGCAATTTCACTTGATAAAAATAATTATAACGCTTTTTTTAATCTTGCAAATTTATATAAAGAAATAAATAGGTTGGATGAATCAATTGAAAATTTTAATGAAGCTATTTCAATTAATAAAAATCTTTATACCGCATACCATAATAGAGCTGTTGTAAAGAGACTTCTCTTCAAATTTGATGATGCGATTAAAGATTTTGATAAAGCACTTAAAATAAATCCAAAATATTCAAACGCTATCTTTTTCAAGGCTATTACACAATTAAAGATCGGTGATTACGAAAACGGATGGAAAAATTACGAGCATCGGTGGGAAGCTGAAAACTTTCCCTCACCGAAAAGAAAATTCGAACAACCATGCTGGAATGGAATTGATAATTTAAATAGCAAAATTATACTAATTCATGGAGAACAAGGATTAGGTGACAACATACACTTTGTGAGATATTTCAATTTAATAAAATCAAAAGCAAAAAAAGCAATATTGCAAGTAGATAAAAAATTAATTCATTTATTAAAAGAATGTAATTTTAATGATCACATTTTCTCAAATGATGAAAAATTACCTGAATTTGATATTCATTGTCCTCTACTTTCTTTACCATCTAAATTTTCTACTACCTTGAAAAATATTCCATTTAAAGACAAATATATTTTCCCAAGTGAAGATCGAATTTCTAGATGGAAAAAAAATTTTGATAATCAATACCTAAATATTGGAATTAATTGGCAAGCTAGTCCAAATCCGGATTTAGATAAAGGAAGATCTTTTAAACTTAAATATTTTAATGATATCTCTATGGTGGATAAAATTAAGTTATATAGCTTACAAAAAATTAATGGCTTGAATCAAATAAATGAATTTAGCAAACAATTCAAATTAAATATTATTGACAATCTTGATGTAGAAGCACCTTTTGTTGATACAGCAGCAATCATTGAAAATTTGGACTTAATTATTACTTGTGACACTTCAATTGCTCATCTATCAGGTGCAATCGGTAAAAAAACTTTTTTACTTTTACAAAAGAATTGTGAATGGAGGTGGCTTCATGATGTAGATAATTCACCTTGGTATGATTCTATTAAGATATACAGACAAAAAGAACAAGGGGATTGGGAAACTGTTTTTAAAAATGTTAAAAATGATATTATAAAATTTCATGAAACCAGAAAATAAAATAACTATCAGAAAAAAAATTGCAATTATCTCATATGGGAATTGTGCAAATTTAGGCGATCGAATAGGACAATCCATAATTTTAAGAATGATACCTTATGATTGTAGTGTTGATTTCCTTTATTTACCTCCATTTTGGAATAATAAACATGGTGATAATATTTATGATTTGGTTATAATTGGTACAGGGCATAGTGTTTTTTTTAAAACTTTAAACGATAATAATTTTATTAAATTTTTAGATAAACAAAAAAATATAATTGGTGTATTTGGTCTACAGTATCACGATTTACTTGATAAAAATATTTTTAACGATTTCACAAAAAAATTCAGACATATATTTGTAAGAAATAAAAAAGATTTAATTTATTTTAATGACAAAAATATGATCTCACATTCCGGGGATATATTAACTACTTATTTTCCATTAACAAATTGGACAATCGACAGTAAAATAAACATCAAACCTGGTATAGTTGATAATCTTCAAGATGGATTGAGCATAGTAAAAAAAATTCAATCTTACAGAATTGTTGAAAGCTCTAGATTACATCCATTATTAGCTGGCCTCCAATCCTGCGATGAATTTATTTTTCACGAGCAAACAGAAATGGGAAATAAAATTAAATCTAATAAATTTAACAATATGCTTTATGATATTTTTAAAGGGGATTTCAATCCTGGTGAACAATACAAAGTAGATAAGGACTTAGTATTAAAATATAGAAAATTTGTATTTGATAATTTATTAATTATACAGGATAAAATTAAAGAATTTTTATAAAGTTAAGTCCTTTTTAATTGACATAATTCATCTTGAAGTTATTTCTGTAAAAGATATAAAACAAATTGTTTTTTGGTAAGGGCGGTTAGCTCAGTTGGTAGAGCATCTCGTTTACACCGAGGGGGTCAAAGGTTCGAGTCCTTTACCGCCCACCAAAATAAAAAATGGGGGTGTAGCTCAGTTGGTTAGAGCGATCGCCTGTCACGCGATAGGTCGCGGGTTCGAGTCCCGTCACTCCCGCCAGTTTTTGATAATAATTATCAATAACACAAATCATTCAATAAATTAGCCCCCAATAACGTGACTTAACTGCACTTTCAATTAACCAAAAAGATTATATATAAATGTATATGTACGGAGATTTTCTAAATAATTATCTAACAATCATAATATTTTTTGGAGTTGCACTCCTTCTGAGTATTGGGTTTATTTTTTTAAATTTTGTGTTTGCGCCTAAAAATCCTGATCCAGAAAAACTATCTGCTTATGAGTGTGGTTTTGAACCTTTTAATGACTCTAGAATGGAGTTTGATGTAAGATTTTATTTAGTGGCAATATTATTTATAATATTTGATTTAGAAATAGCTTTCCTATTTCCATGGGCAATTTCTTTGGGTAAAATTGGAATATTTGGCTTTGTTTCAATGATGATATTTTTGTTTATTTTGACTGTAGGATTTATTTATGAATGGAAGAAAGGAGCCTTAGACTGGGAATGAACTTAAAAGAAAAAGAAGATCAAATTCCAAAAGAATTTAAACAACTTGCTAAAGATTTTGCAGATAAAGGTTTTATAACAACTTCTTTAGACAATTTGGTAAATTGGGCTAGAACAGGTTCATTGCATTGGATGACATTTGGACTTGCCTGTTGTGCAGTTGAAATGATGCAAACATCTATGCCAAGGTATGACCTAGAAAGATTTGGAGCTGCTCCAAGAGCCTCACCAAGACAATCAGATGTAATGATTGTTGCTGGAACATTAACTAATAAAATGGCCCCAGCTTTAAGAAAAGTTTATGATCAAATGCCTGAACCAAGATATGTGATATCAATGGGAAGCTGTGCAAATGGTGGTGGCTACTACCATTATTCATATTCAGTGGTAAGAGGATGCGATAGAGTTGTTCCAGTCGATGTATATGTACCAGGATGCCCTCCTTCAGCTGAGGCTTTATTACATGGGATAATGCAATTACAAAAAAAGATAAGAGACCAAGGTTCAATAAGCAGATAATGTTAAATTATACAGATTTAGAAAAAAAAATAAATTCAGAACTTAATACTAAAGTGAGTTCATCAAAAGTTGTGCACGAAACATTAAATGTTTCTATAGAAAAAGATGATCTAAAAGAAGTTCTTTTATTTTTAAAATCAAATCCTGATATGAAATTTAAGCAACTTATAGATATAACTGCAGTTGATTACCCAAATAAAAAAAATAGATTTAGGATGATCTATTTGTTGCTTAGCCATGAGTTTAACAAAAGAATAATTGTTGATTTTCCGTTAAATGAAAATGAAAAAGTTTTTTCAATTACAGGTATTTTTCCGTCAGCAAATTGGATGGAAAGGGAAGTTTTTGACATGTATGGTATTGATTTTCAAGATCATCCCGACCTAAGAAGAATTTTGACAGACTATGAATTTGAAGGATATCCATTAAGAAAAGATTTTCCAATTACTGGGCATAAAGAGGTTAGATATAGTGAGGAGAAAAAAAAAGTAATTTATGAACCAGTTAAGTTAGAGCAGAATTATAGAAACTTTGATTATAATAGCCCTTGGCAAGGTACTGAATACATTAAGGAAATAAAAAAAAACAATGAGTAAACAAACAAAAACACTAAATCTTAACTTTGGACCACAACACCCAGCTGCGCATGGAGTTTTAAGATTGATATTGGAGTTAGATGGGGAGATTGTAGAAAAAGCTGACCCCCATATTGGTTTGCTTCATAGAGGCACAGAAAAATTGATTGAGAATAAAACGTATTCTCAAGCGATACCTTATTTTGATAGACTTGATTATGTGGCACCAATGAATCAAGAACATGCTTTCGCTTTAGCTATAGAAAAAATTTTAGACATTGAAGTTCCAATTAGAGGTCAATACATAAGAGTTATTTTTTGTGAAATTGGGAGAATTTTAAGCCACATACTTAACATTACTACTCAAGCTTTAGATGTAGGTGCCTTAACTCCTTCATTATGGGGTTTCGAGGAGCGAGAAAAACTTATGGAATTTTATGAGAGAGTTTCAGGATCGAGATTGCATGCAAATTATTTTAGACCAGGTGGCGTTCATCAGGATTTACCAAGAGGACTTGATACTGATATTTTAAAATTTTGTAATGAATTTCCAAAGATAATTGATGATTTAGAAACTTTACTCACTGATAACAGAATTTTTAAACAAAGAAATGTAGATATTGGAATAGTTTCAAAAGATGATGCATTAGACTATTCATTCTCAGGTGTAATGATGAGAGGTTCAGGCGTACCTTGGGATTTAAGAAAGTCTCAACCTTATGATTGTTATGAACAGTTATCATTTAAGGTGCCGATAGGGAAAAACGGAGATTGTTATGATAGATACCTTTGTAGAGTTGAAGAAATGAGAGAAAGTGTGAAAATAATTAAACAATGTTTAGAACAGTTACCAAAAGGACCTGTAAAATCTCAAGATAATAAGATTACCCCTCCACCTAAAAAAGAAATTAAAGAATCGATGGAAGCATTAATTCATCATTTTAAGTTATTTACGGAAGGCTATAGAGTTAAGAAAGATGAGATATACACTGCAGTAGAGGCACCTAAGGGTGAATTTGGTGTTTACTTAATTTCTGATGGTTCAAGCAAACCATATAAATGTAAAATTAGAGCACCTGGATTTTCTCATCTTCAAGCAATGGATTATTTAATTAAAGGACACATGTTAGCTGATGTACCAGCTGTACTAGGTTCACTAGATATTGTGTTTGGAGAAATAGATAGATGAGTTTAAAAAAAATTTCAAAAGACCAACCTGAAAAATTTGAATTTAATCAAGAAAGCTTAGAGGCTGCAAAAAAAATATTATCAAATTATCCAAATGGAAAAGAGAAAAGTGCTGTTATGGCTTTACTGTATATTGCTCAAAGGCAAAACAATAACTGGATACCTTTATCAGCAATTAAATATATTGCTAAGTTTTTAAATATGCCTTACATCAAAGTCTACGAAGTAGCCACTTTCTACTCGATGTATAATCTTTCACCTGTAGGAAATTTTCACGTCCAAATTTGCACTACAACTCCTTGTATGATCAGAGGTGCATACAAGATTGTAGATATATGTAAAAAGAAAATATCTGAAAAAGAAAATGTATTATCTGAAAATGGTAATTGTTCTTGGACAGAGGTAGAATGTCTTGGTGCCTGTATAAACGCACCAATGATGCAAATTAACAACGATTATTATGAGGATTTAGATATAAAACAAAGCGAAAAAATTATCGATGAAGTGCTTATGGGTAAAAAACCAAAACCAGGATCATATAGAGGAAGAATTAACTCAGAGCCCGAAAACAATAGAAAAACATTATTGGATATTAAAAATGCTTAAAGACGAAGATAGAATATTTAAAAACTTGTATAATGATTTAGGAGCTGACTTAAATTCCTCAAAAAAAAGAGGTGATTGGACAAATACTAAAGATTTGTGTGAAAAAGGTAGAGACTGGATTATTGATGAAATTAAAAAATCAGAATTAAGAGGGAGAGGTGGTGCAGGTTTCCCAACAGGTTTAAAATGGTCATTTGCACCTAAAAAACTTGGATCAAGGCCTCACTACCTCGTAATTAATGCAGATGAATCCGAACCTGGAACCTGCAAGGATAGAGATATTTTAAGATTTGAACCTCACAAACTTTTAGAAGGTTGTTTGATAGCGGCTTATGCTGTTAATTCTCATAAATGTTATATTTACTTAAGGGGTGAGTACTACAACGAGGGTATAGAATTGCAAAAGGCAATTGATGAGGCTTATAAAGATAATTTAATTGGTAAAAATGCTTCTGGAACTGGCTGGGATTTAGACATTTATATTCATTACGGAGCTGGAGCATATATATGTGGTGAGGAAACAGCATTGCTTGAAAGTATTGAGGGCAACAAAGGCCAACCAAGATTGAAACCGCCTTTTCCTGCATTAGTTGGATTATACGGTTGTCCAACTATAGTAAATAATGTTGAAACTGTTTCGGTTGTGCCTACAATTTTAAGAAAAGGTTCTAAATGGTTTGCATCATTAGGAAAACCAAAAAATACTGGTACTAAAATTTTTTGTATCTCTGGAAATGTAAATAAACCTTGCAATGTTGAAGAAGAAATGGGTATTCCTTTAAAGGATTTAATTGATACTCATGCAGGTGGAGTAGTAGGTGGATGGGAAAATTTACAAGCAGTTATACCTGGTGGTTCTTCCATGCCTTTGTTAAATAAAGAAATTTCAGAAAAGATAACTATGGATTTTGATTCATTAGTAGAAAATAAAAGTGGGTTAGGGACCGCAGGAATAGTCGTAATTAATAAAGATCAAGATATTATTAAATGTTTTGCAAGAATTGCTCGATTTTATAAACATGAAAGTTGTGGTCAATGTACTCCTTGTAGAGAAGGTTCAGGTTGGATGTGGAGGATTTTAGAAAGAATGGCTAAAGGCGAAGCATCGAGAGA
>CACLWW010000012.1 GCA_902610755.1 uncultured Pelagibacteraceae bacterium
ATTTTTGATTTCAGGTATTTGAGCAATTGTAAAAAATTTGAAATCATCGTAAGTGATATGTTCATATATGTCATCACTAAGTATATTCACATGCGGATTTCTTTTTAAGACCTGAGATAAATTTTTTATCTCTTGCTCTGAATAACAAGCTCCTGTTGGATTAGACGGTGAATTTAGAATAAGCCATTTAGTATTATTAGTGATTTTCGCCTCTAAATCTTTTGCACTTAATTTGAAACCTTGATCTTCAGAACACTCTATGACTATCGGATTAGCTCCTGTCAATAAAACAATATCTGGGTATGACACCCAATATGGTGCAGGAATGATTACTTCATCACCTTTGTTTAAGGTCGCCATCATTAAATTGTAAATTACGTGCTTACCCCCTGCTCCAACAGTTATTTGATCTATTGTATAATTAAGATTATTTTCCCTTTTAAATTTTTCAACAATTGCCTCTTTCAAATCTTTGGTTCCATCCACAGCTGTATATTTTGTATCACCAGATTGAATGGCATCTATTGCCGCTTTTTTAATATTATCTGGAGTGTCAAAATCTGGCTCTCCAGCGCCTAAACCTATTACATCTTTTCCTGCAGCTTTTAATTCCTTGGCTTTTTGAGTAACGGCGATAGTTGGAGAAGGTTTTATTCTTTTTAAGCTATCAGATATAATGCTCATTGAAATATAATTTTATTTTATTACTTTGTTTAATATATGCAAAATACATATCAAGATTTAATTACCGATTTAGAGGGAAAAAAACCACAAATCAGTGGAAAACTTGAGGGAGGTAAGAAGTTTAAAATTATTTCAAATTTTACACCCGCGGGTGATCAACCAGAGGCAATTAAAAAACTGGTCTCTGGGGCTAATAAAGAACAATTTAATCAAGTTTTATTGGGGGTTACGGGATCAGGTAAAACTTTCACAATGGCAAAAGTTATTGAAGCTACGAATAGACCAGCTTTAATATTAGCTCCAAACAAAACATTAGCTGCTCAACTTTACGGCGAAATGAAAACTTTTTTTCCTGAAAATGCTGTGGAGTATTTTGTTTCATATTATGACTACTATACTCCTGAAGCATACGTGCCAAGGTCAGATACATATATCGAAAAAGAAGCTTCAATAAATGAACAGATTGATAGAATGCGTCACTCAGCAACAAGATCTTTACTAGAAAGAGATGACGTACTTATTGTTGCAAGTGTGTCATGTATTTATGGATTAGGTTCCGTTGAAGCTTATAGTAAAATGACACTGACACTCCAAAAAAATTATGAATATAACAGGGAACAAATTATTAAGTCTTTTGTTGCTTTACAATACAAAAGGAATGATCAAAACTTTTATCGAGGCACTTTTAGGGTAAGAGGTGAAAATCTTGAAATTTTTCCTTCACATCTAGAAGATAGAGCCTGGAGAATAAGTCTCTTTGGAAATAAACTTGAGCAAATAGAAGAGTTTGATCCTTTGACTGGTGATAAGGTCAGAGATTTAAACCTAATAAAAGTTTATGCAAACAGTCACTACATTACACCAAAGCCTACTGTAGAGCAGGCAGTGATAAATATCCGAAAAGAATTAGAGCTTACTCTTAAAAAACATAAATCTGAAAATAAGTTATTAGAGGCACAAAGACTAGAGGAGAGAACAAAGTTTGACTTAGAAATGATAGAGGCTACTGGATCTTGCGCAGGAATTGAGAACTATTCAAGATTTTTATCTGGTAGAAAACCGGGTGAACCTCCACCGACTCTATTCGAATACTTTCCAGATAATGCAATTATATTTGTTGACGAGTCTCATGTAACCGTTCCTCAATTAAATGGAATGTATAAAGGAGATAGATCAAGAAAAAGTACACTTGCTGAATATGGATTCAGATTACCTTCGTGTATGGATAATAGGCCATTAAAATTTGAAGAATGGGATTTAATGAGAACACAAACCATCTTTGTTTCAGCAACCCCAGGACCGTGGGAACTAGAGCAGACAAAAGGTAAATACATAGACCAAGTTATTAGACCCACTGGATTAATTGATCCGGAGGTAGAGGTAAGACCAGCAAAAAATCAAGTGGATGATTTAATGCATGAATGTAAAAAGGTTGTTGAAAAGAATTATAGAGTTCTAGTTACTACTTTAACAAAAAAAATGGCAGAGGATTTGACTGAGTATCTCCATGAGAATGGAATTAAAGTTAGGTATCTTCATTCAGATATTGACACACTTGAAAGGATAGAAATTATGCGGGATCTTCGCATGGGTGTTTTTGATGTTTTGGTTGGAATTAACTTATTAAGAGAAGGGCTTGATATACCTGAATGTGCATTGGTTGGTATTTTAGATGCAGATAAAGAAGGGTTTCTAAGATCTGAAACATCTTTAATTCAAACAATTGGAAGGGCTGCAAGAAATGTTGAGGGGAAAGTAATCTTATATGCAGATAAAGAAACAAAAAGTATTAAAAAAGCAATACTGGAAACAAAAAGAAGGAGGGAAATTCAATTAGATTATAACAAAAAAAATAAAATTGATGCTAAATCAATTAAAAAAGAAATAAGCGATATTTTAGAAAGTGTTTACGAAAAAGATTACGTAAAAATTAGTGAGGGATCAAATATAGGTGGCAATTTAAAAAAACACTTGAAGGGTTTAAATAAAAAAATGAAAGATGCTGCATCTAATTTAGAGTTTGAAGAAGCGGCTAAATTAAGAGATGAGATAAGAAAATTGGAAAGTACTGAACTTGAAATTACTTTAAATCCTAAAATAAGACAATATGATGTAAAAAATAAGCTTTATCCTAAAGGTAGATCCACTCTGGGAATGCCAGGAACTAAGGTAACAAAAAAAAGAGATAAAAAGTGGAAGCACAAAAAATAATAATTACCGGGGGCGCAACTAGAATAGGTGCCGCAATCGCTAGGAGTTTGTCCGGAATTAATAAAGATATAGTCATTCATTACAATAAATCAAAATCAAAAGCTGAAAATTTAAAGAAAGAACTGATAAAATCAGGGTCAAAGGTTTATCTTGTTAAGGGTGATTTGGGAAAAGAAAAAGATGTAAATAAGATAGTAAAATTTGCAAAATCGAAACTAAAATACTTTGATTGTTTGATAAATAATGCATCAATTTTTGAGAACGATAAACTAGAAAATTTCAATTCAAGTAGTTGGGAAAAACATTTATCTATTAATCTTAAAGCTCCAGCAATATTATCGAGAGAATTTGGAAAAAATATAAAAGGAAAAAATAACAATATAATAAATATAATTGATCAAAGAGTTTTTAAACTTACCCCATTTTTTTTTTCATATACTTTAAGTAAAACAGGTCTTTATACTTTAACTAAAACTAGTGCCATGAGTCTTGCGCCTCGTGTAAGAGTTAATGGAATAGCACCTGGACCAACGATTAAAAATAAAAGACAATCAAAAGGTCACTTTAGAAGGCAATATCTCTCAACCCTTTTAAAAAAACAAGTAGACGTGGAAGAAATATGTAGTGCTGTTGACTTTTTTATTAAAAATGGATCTATTACAGGGCAAGTAATTTCAATCGATAGTGGTCAAAGCTTAAACTGGCAAACTCCAGATGTCTTAAAAGGTAAGGAATGAAAAAAAGTAATTTAAAAATTGTTAAAATTAATAAAACTAAAAAACTTTTTAATTATGAAAAAAAAGTTCTTATAAAAGAATTACTTCTAGATCTTAAAATTGGGTATTTTGACTTTGAAAAAGTAAAAAAACAAAAAGTAAAATTTTCACTTGAAATAGATTATGTAGACAAAAAACCATCAAGTGATATGGACATTAAATCAATTGTAAATTACGCAAAGGTGGTAAGGTTAATTAAAAAACTTGTTAAAAAAAAACATTACAATTTTCTTGAAACATTAGCAGAAGATGTTTTTGACGAACTTTTTAAAGATAAAAGAATAGATAAAATAAGCCTTCAAATAGAAAAACTCGAGATAATGAGAGATTGCTCTTCTGTTGGGATACAAATCTCAAAAAAAAGAAGTCATGATTAGTTCTGAAATTGGAAAAGAAATCATAAAGAAAGAGTTGCCTTTAATTCCAAAGCTTCCGGGTGTTTACAAAATGCTGAGTGATAAAGATCAAATTCTTTATGTTGGTAAAGCAAAAAACCTGCCTAACAGACTCAAAAGTTATGTATCGGAAAAAAATCATATTATTAGAACTGAGAGAATGCTATCTCAAACACGAAAAATTGAGATTACAACTACATCAAATGAAAGTGAGGCACTGCTTCTTGAAGCTAATCTTATTAAAAAACACAAACCAAAGTTTAATATTTTACTAAGAGACGACAAATCTTTTCCATTTATTTTTATAGGCAATAAAGACAAGTGGTCTCAAATAAAAAGACATAGAGGTAAAAAAACTAAGGAAGGTTTTTATTTTGGTCCTTTTGCATCTGCTGGATCTGCTAACTGGACTATAAAAATGATCCAAAAAATATTCCATCTTAGAGTTTGTGATGATACTGTTTTTAAAAATAGAGAGCGACCTTGTATTTTATATCAGATCAAAAGATGCTCGGGTCCTTGTGTTGGTTATATTGATGAAAATGAATACAAGAGAACAGTTGATGATGCTATTGAGTTTGTCTCCGGTAAATCAAGAAAGATACAAAAAAATTTATCCGATCAAATGGAAAAAGCTAGCGAGAGTCTTGATTTTGAGAAAGCAGGAATTTTAAGAGATAGAATAAAATCGCTTAACATAATTCAATCATCTCAAAGGATAAATGAAGCAAACTTAGTTGAAGCTGATGTTATAGCAGCATATAAAGAGTCTGGACAAACTTGCATACAAGTATTCTTTTACAGATCTAAACAAAATTGGGGAAATCAAGCTTTTTTTCCAAAACATGATCCTGATGAAAATTTAGGCAATATTTTAAATTCTTTTGTTTCACAATTTTATGAAAATAAAAGTGTCCCATCCTCAATTATTTTATCCCAAGAAATTAAAGAGAAAATTTTGATAGAACAGACGCTTTCACAAAAAGAGGGTAAACAAGTGAATATTTCAGTGGCAAAAAAAGGTTCTAAGTTAAAAGTAATTAATCAAGCAATTAAAAATGCAAAAGATAGTTTAAATAGAAAGCTTCATGAAACTCAAAATAACAGAGAGCTATTTGAGTCGGTTGTAGCTAAATTTAATTTAGAAACAAATATTAATCTTATTGAAGTTTACGACAATAGTCATATTCAAGGAACAAATAGTGTTGGAGCATTAATTTCTTATGGAGATGAGGGATTTATTAAAAAAAGATATAGGAAGTTTAATATAAAAATGAAGAAAAATGAACAAGACGATTATGGTATGATGAAAGAAGTACTTACAAGAAGATTCAAAAAAGCAGTGCAAGAAAAAGAAGGTCATCTTTCATTTCCTGATCTTATTTTTGTTGATGGAGGAAAAGGTCAATATTCAGTAGCAAGAGAGACATTAAATGAACTTGGACTTCATGATATTCCATTAATAGCGATTGCTAAAGGGAAGTTTAGAAATAGTGGAAATGAAACTTTTTTTCATAATGGAAAAGAGTACAAGTTTTCAAAAAATGACCCTACTCTATTTTTTCTTCAAAGAATAAGGGACGAGTCACACAGGTTTGCAATTAGCGCTCACAGAGCTAGAAGAAAAAAAGGTATAAGTAAATCTTTATTGGATCAAATAGAAGGTATAGGATCAATTAGAAAAAGAGCTTTGCTTAACCATTTTGGCTCAGCAAGAGCAGTGGAATCTGCAAGTTTGGATGAGATTAAGTCAGTGGAAGGAGTTGAGGAAAAAGTTGCAAAAAAGATATATAATTTCTTTCACGAATGAAAATTAAATTTCCTAATTACTTAACAATCGGCCGAATAATAATAGTGCCCTTTTTTGTATTAGCATATTACTTACCAGGATTTTATGGAGATATAATTCCATTTACACTATTTGTTATTGCATCTTTTACTGATTTTTTGGATGGCCTACTTGCACGATTATACAAAGAGGAGTCTAAACTCGGAGAACTCTTAGATCCTATAGCAGACAAAATTATTGTAGCAACTGCTTTAATTTTACTTGTAATGGATGGGACTATAAAAAATTACGAGGTAATAGCTGCGATTATTATTTTAACTCGAGAAATTTTAATTTCTGGTTTAAGAGAATTTTTAGCAAAAGGTCAGGTGAATTTACCTGTATCGGGATTGGCCAAATTAAAAACATTTTTACAGATGTTTTCAATATCTTTACTTTTAACTGGAGAGACTGGAAATAAAATTTTTAATTTTCAAGATTATAACGCTCAAACTATTGGCATTATCTTATTATGGCTTTCAGCTTTTCTTACTTTATATACAGCTTACGACTATTTAAGAAAAGGTATTGATCATGCAATATCAGAAGACAACAAATAATTAAGCTGCAATTTTTTTTCTAACGAAAGATTGATAGCTATCTGATAAATCCATTATTGTTTTGCAAACTTTAAAAGAATAATTTGATATTTTCGAAACAGGTGTTACCTCTGCTGCAGTACCTGTTAAGAAGCATCCAACAAAATCCTTTAATTCGCTAGGTGAGATTTTTCTCTCAATAACTTTGATATTTTTAGATTTTGCAATTTCAATAACAGTTCTTCTAGTAATTCCATCTAAGAATGAGTCTGGTACTGGAGTATGTAGCTCTCCTTTAGCATCCTTGAAAAAAATATTTGCACCAGTTGCTTCTGCAACATTTCCCTCGTGATCTAACATTAGAGAATCTGTATAGCCTTGTCTTTCTGCTTCGTGTTTTGACAAAGTGCAAATCATATAAAGTCCTGAAGCTTTTGTATCCCATGGTATTGAGTTAGGAGAAGGTCTTCTCCAATTTGATATATTTAACTTAATACCTTCAGTTTTAAGTTTAGGGTCGAAATAAGATCCCCACTCCCAAGTTGCAATGGCTACATGAATTTTTGTTTGTTGAGCTGATATTGCCATCATCTCGCTTCCTCTCCAAGCCACTGGTCTCACATAACCATTTTTTACATTTTGAGCTGATACAATTTTTTTTGTTGCGATATTTATTTCGCTCTCAGAATAAGGAATTTCAAAACCCATTCTTTTTGCTGAATAGAAAAATCTTGAAGTATGTTCCTCAAGTTTAAAAATATTTCCGTCATAAACCCTTTCACCTTCAAATACACAACTTCCATAATGTAAACCATGACTTAAAACATGTAGCTTCACATCAGACCAATCAACTAAGTCTGAATTGTACCATATTTTACCGTCTCTTTTATCGTAAGGAATCATATTAAAAAGATTTATTTATAAAAAATATATTCCTATATATAATATGTCAATATAACTTACCAATTATGAAAAATCTTCTTTACCTAAAAGATGAACAATTAAAAGGTTTTATTGAAAAAATCTTTGTTGGTTACAGGGAAACATTTAACGACTCAAAAAAAGTACTTAAAAAATACAATTTAGGAACTGCTCATCATAAAGCTCTGCATTTGATATCATTTTATGATGGGATAACTATTACTCAATTACTTAACAAGCTAAACGTAACAAAACAAAGTTTAAATAGAGTCATAAATGATTTAAAAAAATTAAACTATCTAGAATTTAAAAAGGATACTAAGGACACAAGAGTAAAACATATTTTTTTAAATGATAAAGGTAAAAAAATATTTGATGAAATTTTTTTATCCCAAAAAAAAAGGATTTATAAAGCACTACTCAACTCAAGTTCGAAAGAAGTAATAAATTTTGAAATAGTTTTAAAAAGAATAATCGATGGAAAGTTTTAAATCTCATATTTTAGTAATTGATGATGATGAAGGAATAAGGTCATTACTTAAACAATTTTTAAATGAAAACGGATATTTAGTAAATACAGCCTCAAATGCATTGGAAGCTAAAGAAAAGATTTCGATAATAAAATTTGATCTTTTGGTCTTAGATATAATGATGCCTGGTAAGAGTGGCTTAGAATTTATTTCTGAAAATAAAAATAATTTAAATGTGCCAATCATTTTGCTTACGGCTAAAGGAGAAGCGAGTGAAAGAGTTGAAGGGTTAGAAACAGGTGCAGATGATTACTTGCCCAAACCTTTTGAACCTAAGGAACTTTTATTAAGAATTAATAATATCTTAAAAAAAACCAAAAAAGTTAATCTTAAACACGTCCTTGAATTCGGCTCAATTAAAATAGATTTAAATAAGTTGATGATTACCAATCAAAATAGTAATTTTAAAATTAACAATACTGAAAAAACAATTTTAGAAAAAATGATAAATAATCCTGGTAAAGTATTTTCAAGAATTGATATTGGTAATTTAATAAAAATCGATAAAGAAAGATCGATTGATGTAATTATTACTAGGCTCAGAAAAAAAATTGAGACAAATCCAAAAAATCCAAAATATTTACAAACAATTAGAGGTTCGGGCTATGTTCTCTGGGTTGAGTAGTTATATCAAAAAGTTACTTCCAAAAAGACTTTTTTATAGAGCATTACTAATTGTAGCTACACCAATAATAATATTGCAAATTATTATATCGATTGTTTTTTTTGATAGCCTCTGGATAAAAACTAATAAAGGAATGACCAGGGCTTTAATAGGTGAAATTAAATTTTTTATAGATGCGTACGAAAATGAGGAATATGAAAAAGATAATTTGATTAAACTATTTAAAGAACATCATAATTTTAACGTGAAGTTTCAGACATTTGGGGATATTCCAGAGACAGATATGGAAAGATGGTTTAGTCCCATGGATAGAACTCTGAGAAGAGAATTGAAAAATAAATTTAATAATTATTGGTTTGATACAACTACGTATAAAGAATTAATTGAGTTGAAGATTGAATATCTCAATGGTTACTTTGAATTTTTAATTCCAAAGAATAGAGTTACTAATACATCGGCCAGATTATTTGCGTTATGGATAACATTCCCAGCATTTTTGTTAATTACAATCGCTCTAATCTTCTTAAAAAATCAAACTCGTCCAATAATTAATTTAGCAAAAGCATCAGAAAAATTTGGCAGAGGTGAAGATGTTGAGGAGTTTAGACCTTCGGGTGCTCTGGAGATAAGACAAGCTGGTTTTGAGTTTGAAAGAATGAGAAAGAGAATATTGAGACACTTAAACCAAAGATCTGAAATGCTTTCAGGTATAAGCCATGACTTGAGAACTCCACTCACTAGAATTAAACTTCAACTTGCTCTAATAAAAGACGAAAAGATTTCACGTAAATTATCTGAAGATGTGGAGGATATGGAAAAAATGTTAAATGAGTACCTTCAATTTACTAGCTCTACATCATCTGAAAAAACTGAACTTTTTGATATTTCAAAATTACTAAATCATTCAATTATGAAATATGAGAATAACAATATTACTTCTAATATAGAGCAAGAGATTTTTTTTAATGGAAGAAAAAGTTTAATAAATAGATGCATAGATAACTTAATTAATAACTCCCTTAAATACTCAAATAAAGTTTTGGTAAATTTAAAAAAGATTCATAAAAGCTTGATAATTACTGTTGATGACGACGGTCCTGGAATAGCTGAGAGTGAATATGAAAATGTTTTTAAACCATTTTACAAAATAAATAAAGGAAGAGGTGATTCTAAGTCTAGTGTTGGCTTGGGTTTATCAATCTCATCAGATGTAGTGAGATCTCACGGAGGTAGTATTACATTAGATAAATCTAGTCTTGGCGGTTTAAGGGTTAAGATCTCTTTGCCTTTTTAATTTTTTTAGACTTTAAGGTTTTGATTTCCTTTTCTAGTTTTTCTATTCGTTTCTTTAATACCTCAGTTTCCTCTTTTGTAGAAATCTTCATTCTTAAAACAATTTCATCCCTTTGAGATCTTACAATATTAACGATTTCTTCGCTTAAATCTTTATAAGATATAATTCCTTGTTCAAATAATTTTGCAAATTTTTCAATGATAAATTTAGACTTTGACATATTTTTTTTTTTTACGATAGTATATCTTATATTTCATTTTTATAATGTTTGTAAATAATCTAGATCCTGTCGCATTTGAATTTTTATCTTTTCAAATAAGGTGGTATTCATTAGCATATATTTTTGGTTTTTTAATAGGTTGGTTTTATATCAAAAATTTCTTAATTAAAGATTTGAGGGAAAAAACTTTAGTCGACGACTTTATCACCTATCTAATTTTAGGAGTAATTATTGGTGGAAGGCTAGGCTACGTAATTTTTTACAATTTTTTTTATTATTTAAGTCATCCATTTGAAATATTTTTCATTTGGCAGGGTGGTATGTCTTTCCATGGTGGCTTGTTGGGTGTTTGCTTAGCTACTTATATATTTACTCAAAAATATAATTTAAATTTTTTTAGGTATACAGATTTGGTGTCCCTTGTAGCACCGATAGGAATTTTTTTAGGGAGGGTTGCAAATTTTATAAATTCTGAACTTTACGGCAGAGAAACTGATTTTATTTTTTCAGTTAATTTTAATAAGGTAGACAATCTTTTTAGACATCCTTCACAATTATACGAAAGTTTTTTTGAAGGTATTGTTTTGTTCATAATTCTAAATTTACTTTGGAAAAAATTTTCAGAAATTCCTGGTGTAATATCGTCACTATTTTTAATTTTTTATTCTCTTTTTAGATTTATAATTGAGTTTACAAGGGAACCAGATGCTCATCTAGGTATCTTAATGAATATTTTTACGTACGGGCAAATGTTATCAATTGCATTTTTTATTTCTGGAGTAATACTTTTTAAATTAGTAAAAAAATGATCACTAAGGCTCAATCACTAGATAATTTTATTGATAAATCTCTTTATGAAAAAAATAAAGGTTATTATCAAAGAAAAATGGAATTTGGTCGAAGAGGAGATTTTATTACATCTCCAGGAATTTCAAAACTTTTTTCTGAAATGATTGCTATTTGGATTGTATCATTTTGGGAAAATTTAAATAAACCAGAAAAAATCAATTTAGTAGAATTGGGTGCAGGAAATGGGGAACTCATAGAAGTCTTAATTAATACATTGAATAAATTGGAAATTGTAAAAGATAAATTCAAATTTTTCATTTTTGAAAAAAGTGTGTCTCTTAAAAAATTACAAAAAGAAAAATTTTCAAAAAGTGTTAAGTGGTTAGATAATTTTGATAAATTGCCAAATTCTCCAACTATATTTTTAGCTAACGAATTTTTTGATGCTTTGCCAATAAAGCAGTTTATTAAAATAAATGAAGAATGGTATGAAAATTTTGTATTATTAAATAAAAGTGGAAAATTCTCTCTTAAGAAGAAAAAAGTTACTAAAAAAAAAATGGAGAAAATTTTCAATCAAGGGATAGACGAAAATCAAAATTTTATAGAATTTTCACCTTTAATGGTCAAATATCTAAAAAGTATTTGTAAAAAAATCAAATCTTCTACGGGAGGTATTTTATTAATTGATTATGGTACCTCTGACAAAAAAATGTACGATAGTTTACAAGGGATTAAAAATCATAAAAAAGTAAATATTTTTGATGACTACCAAAATATTGATATAACACATCATATAAATTTTAATTTTATCGAACAAATTGTTAATTTAAATGGATTAAAAGTTGGTGGTATTACTAATCAAGGAAGTTTTTTAAAAAACATGGGAATAAATTTAAGAGCTGAAATAATATCGAAAAAAATGAGTTTCCTAAAAAAAACGGATCTTTACACAAGAATAAGAAGGCTTACACACAAAGATGAGATGGGTGAGTTGTTTAAAGTAATGTTTGTAACAAAGAAGGATAACAACTTTAAGACAGGGTTTAATGACATTAAAATCTAAAAAATTAGTAAAGTTTAAAAATATTACACATGGTTTTTTTGGAAAAAAAGGAGGAGTATCAAATGGAATTTATAGTGCCTTAAATTGTGGCCCTGGTTCTAATGATAAAATTTCTAATGTTAAAAAAAATTTAAAAATTGTTTCGAAAAAGTTTAAGGTTTCTCCAAAAAACCTAATATTGCTTAAACAAACGCATAGTAACAAATGTCACTTTATTTTGAAAAGACCCTCAAAAAAACTCGTTGGTGATGGCTTGATTACCTCAAAAAAAAATTTAGCTTTGGGTATTTTAACCGCTGATTGTGCTCCAGTTCTTATTTATGACAAAAAATTGCCAATGATTGCAGCTATCCATGTTGGCTGGAAGGGTGCTTTTAAAAATATTCTTAAAAAGTGTATAAAATTTATGATTAAAAAAGGCTCTGAAAACAAAAATATTTCTGCAGTAATAGGGCCTTCGATATTTAGAGAAAACTATGAAGTGAAAAAAGAATTTATGAAAAGATTTTTAAACCTTAATGATCGAAATCGTAAATTTTTTTACTTTAAAAAAACTAGAATTTTTTTTGATTTAAAAGAATTTATTAAATCTCAACTAAGATCATTAAAAATAAGTAATATAGATATAATTAACAAAGATACTTTTAAAAACAGGACTGAGTTTTTTAGTGCAAGGAGGGCTTTAAAAAATAAAGAAGACGATTATGGTAGAAATATATCTATAATTATGCTTAAATAACTTTTTTCTAAAAATGAAGATTCTCACAGGAAATAGCAATAAAAATCTCAGTTCAAAAATTGCAAAATATCTAAAAGAAAAACTTGTAAATTCAAACATAAGAAAGTTTAAAGACGGTGAAATTTATGTTGAGATAAATGAAAATATAAGAGGCAATAATATTTTTTTCATTCAGTCAGTATCTTCCCCAGCAAATGACAATTTGATGGAAATGTTGCTTTGCATAGATGCTCTTAAAAGATCTTCTGCAAAAAATATTACAGCCGTGATACCTTATTTTGGTTACGCTAGACAAGATAGAAAAGTGGTGCCTAGAACCTCTATTTCTGCAAAATTGGTTTCGAACTTAATCACACAAGCAGGGGCGGATAGAGTTGTTACTGTAGATTTGCACGCTGGACAAATTCAAGGTTTCTTTGATATTCCTGTAGATAACCTTTTTACAACCCCATTATTTGCAAGACATATTAAGAAAAAAATTAAAAGTAAAAATATAATTTGTGTTGCGCCCGACGTAGGAGGAGTTGAAAGATCAAGAGCCTTAGGTAGAATTTTAAATGTAGGACTTGCAATTGTTGATAAAAGAAGACCTAAGCCTGGTCAATCACAAGTCATGAATGTCATTGGAGATGTGAAAGGAAAAACTTGCATAATCGTTGACGATATAATCGACTCTGGTGGAACAATCGTTAATGCAGCTAAGGCACTTAAACAAAGAGGTGCCAAAGATGTATATGTTTACATTTCTCATGGTGTCTTAAGTGGAGATGCTGTGAAATCTATTAAAAATTCTCCAATCAAAAAACTTGTAATTACAGACACAATTAATAATGAGAATAAAGTAAGATCCGCAAAAAATATTGAAATTTTGTCAATTTCTAACTTAATGGGTGAAGCAATTAGAAGAATTTCAAATTCTACATCTGTTTCATTTTTGTTTAAATAATTTACTTGTTTTATTAACTAACTTGAGTTACAACGCTTTTTCTCTATGAATACGATTGATGCAAGTTTAAGAAATACTAAAACTTCTGGTGAGGTAAATAAGCTTAGATCAGAAGGTAATGTTCCTGGCATAGTTTATGGTGGAAAATCTGAAACTCAAAAAATATCTATTTCAAAAAAATTATTGAAAAATCTTATTGAGAAAGAGAACTTTTTATCAAGTATATTAAATTTGAAAATTAATGGAAAAGATGAAAATGTTTTACCTAAAGAAATTTCTTACGATATATTAACTGATGATCCAATCCATATTGACTTTTTAAGAATCGTAAAAGGTTCAAGTGTCATAATTGAAATACCGGTAAATTTTATTAATACAGAAAAATCTCCTGGTTTGAAAAGAGGTGGTGTATTAAATATAGTTCGTAGAAAAGTAGAGCTTAAATGTCCATCTGAAAATATTCCAAATGAACTGGTTGTTGATTTAGATGGAGTTGATATAGGACATTCTTTTAAAATTTCTTCGATCAAACTTCCCGAAAATGTTGAACCAACTATTCGTGGTAGAGACTTTGTGATCGCAACTGTAGCAGCACCAACAGTTATTAAAGAACCAGAAAAACCAGCAGAGACAGAGGAAGGAGCAGAAGGTGCGGAAGCAGCTGCTGCAACTGGTGAAGGAGTTACAGAAACTGGTGATGCAAAAGATGCTAAAGGGGCTGAGGGTGAGAAAAAAGAAGCTGATAAAAAAGAGGACCCAAAAAAAGGTCAGCCTGAAAAAAAATAATTTACAATTGAAGAATTTAATTAAATAATGTTACTTTTTGTTGGACTAGGAAATCCTACACCGAATTCTGAAAATAATAGACATAACATCGGTTTTAAAGTTATTGATGCAATAAATAATAAATTTAAATTATCAAAACAAAAACCAAAATTTAAAGGACTTCTTACAACTGGAAGCATCAATAATAAAAAAGTTTATGCAATAAAACCTCTAACCTTTATGAATAATTCAGGGATATGTATCAGAGAATTAATGGAGTACTTTAAAATTGATGCAGAGGATGTAATTGTTTTCCATGACGATTTAGATATTGATTTTGGGAAAGTTAAAGCAAAATTTGGAGGATCAGATGCAGGTCATAATGGTATTGCCTCAATTGATAAGTTTATAGGAAAAGAATATTCAAGAGTTCGAATTGGTATTGGCAAACCGAAAAATAACATAGCAGTAAATGACCACGTCCTGAAAGATTTTGACGAAGATGAGAAAACAGAACTTGAATCAATAAAAGAAAATATCACAGATAATTTATCAATTCTCATTGAAAAAAAACTGGACTTATTTTCAAGTACCGTAAACAATAAATAATTAAATGGGTTTTAAATGCGGTATCGTAGGTTTGCCTAATGTTGGAAAATCAACTTTATTTAACGCATTAACAAATTCTACCAAAGCACTTTCTGGAAATTTTCCTTTTTGCACAATCGAACCTAATGTTGGCATGGTACCTGTTGTAGACACAAGGCTCGATAAACTTGTTCAGATTTCAAAATCCAAAAAAAAAATTTATACAAGTATTACTTTTGTGGACATCGCAGGACTTGTAAAAGGAGCCTCGAAAGGTGAAGGTTTAGGGAATAAATTTTTATCACATATAAGAGAAGTTGATGCGATTATACATCTTTTAAGATGTTTCGATTCCACTGACATTCAAAACGTTAATCCTAATGTTGATCCAATAAGAGATTTAGAAATTATAGAGACTGAAATGAAATTAGCAGATTTAGAGTCAATTCAAAAAAGAATTGATAAAAAAAATAAAAAAAATTTAAATGAAAAAGAATTTGAATTACTTAATCAAGCATTAGAATTAATTAATAATGATAAGCCAATTGATAATTTAAAGCAGAATTTCGATAAAAATGAGATATCCTCCTCTGGTCTTCTCTCATTAAAACCAAAGTTATACGTATGCAATGTTGATGAGGACAGTATACAAAATGGTAATAAATATACTGAACAAGTAAAAAAATCTGTGAATATGGAAAATGTTTTAATTATATCAGCTGATATCGAAAACCAAATTAATCAATTAAATAATGATGAAAAAGAAAATTTTATGAAAGTTATGGGAATTAAAACAACGGGTTTAAATAACCTAATTAATAAAGGTTATAAATTGTTAGAATTAAATACTTTTTTTACGTCAGGTCCTGAAGAAAGTAGAGCTTGGACAATTGAAAAAAATAGTTTAGCACCCACTGCTGCAGGAAAAATTCATACAGATTTTGAAAAAGGTTTTATTAGAGCGGAAACAATTTCGTATAATGATTTTTTAGATAATGATGGTTGGGTCAATTCTAAAAATAATGGTAAAATGAGGTTAGAGGGAAAGGATTATATTGTAAAAGACGGTGATATTTTAAACATTCGTTTCAACTCTTGACCATATTTTTTTCATACTAAAATAGACTAGCACAGTAAGTATGATCAAATAAACAATTGCCCTAAATCCTGTTTTGTGCCTTTGCTCTAAATGAGGTTCTGCAGTCCACATAAGAAAGCTTGTAACATCTTTTGCCATTTGTTCTTCGGTAGCATTTGTCCCGTCAGAATATTCTACGAGGCCATCAGAAAGCTGTTTCGGCATCTTGATTTTATTTCCATACATATACTTATTGTAATAAACCCCATCATCTAATTTTATATTTTCAGGTGGGTCGACATAACCTAGTAAAACTGAGTATATATAATCTGCACCGCCTGCTCTTGCCTTCACTAAAACAGACATATCTGGTGGATAAGCACCTCCATTAGCTGATTTAGCTTCCTCTTCATTGCTGTATGGCATCACAAATTTATCAGAAAGTTTAGCTGGTCTTGTAAACATTTCACCGTCTTGATTTGGACCATCAGTAATTTCAAAGCTTGCAGCAATGGCTTTTGCCTCTTTTACAGAAAATTCTGGCCCACCTTTTTCAGACAAGTTTCTATATGAAACATATTTTAAAGAGTGACAAGAAGCACAGACTTCATTGTAAACTTGATAACCTCTTTGAAGTGAAGCTCTATCGAATTTACCGAATGGACCTTTAAAAGACCAATCAGTTGTTAATAATTTACTTGAGTTTTCTGCAGATATTGAATTTACAAAATTTGTATTCAGGATTAAAAGCAAAAAAAGAATTTTAAATATTCTTTGCACTATAACTTCTCTTTTCTTACATCTGTATTTTTTGCCATTGCAAGATCCGCCGATCCTCCTAAAACTGGACTAGTGATACTTAGAGGTAAAGGTGTTGTTTTTTCTATTTTACCCAAAATCGGAAGTATCAGTAAAAAGTGTAAAAAATAATATGCAGTAGCTACTCTTGCAATTAATAAATATAATCCCTCTGCTGGCATTGCCCCTACATAACCTAATATTAAAACATCGATTACAAGTATCCAGTAAAATTGTTTGTATAACGGTCTAAAAACTGCTGATCTTACTTTTGAAGTATCTAACCACGGTAACGCCGCTAAAATAAATATCGCTGATAACATTGCAACAACTCCTAAAAGCTTATCAGGAATTGATCTTAGAATTGCATAAAATGGTAACAAGTACCACTCTGGAACAATATGAGCTGGAGTTACTAACGGGTTAGCTTCTATATAATTGTCTGCGTGCCCAAGAATATTTGGAGAATAAAATACAAAAAAGGCAAATACAATCATAAACAATAGTAATGCAAATAAATCTTTTATTACAATGTATGGGTGGAAAGGCACAGTATCTTTAGAGGGCTTTTGAATATCTATACCTACTGGATTATTATTACCTGGAACATGTAGTGCCCAAATGTGTAAAACAACCAGACCCAAAATCAAAAATGGTATAAGATAGTGTAGCGTAAAAAATCTTGTCAACGTTGGATTGTCAACTGAGTAACCACCCCATAACCATGTAGTTATACTTTCGCCTACTAATGGGATGGCACTAAACAAGTTGGTTATAACTGTAGCTCCCCAAAAACTCATTTGTCCCCAAGGTAATACATAACCCATAAACGCTGCGGCCATCATTAATAGGTAAATCATAATTCCCAAAATCCATATAATCTCTCTTGGGGCTTTATAGGACCCATAAAACAAAGATCTAAATATGTGAATGTAAACTGCTAGGAAAAACATTGAAGCTCCGTTTGCATGAATATATCTTATGAGCCATCCATAGTTTACGTCTCTCATAATGTGTTCAACGCTACTAAAAGCTAAGTCTGCATGAGCTATGTAATGCATAGCCAAAACAAGACCTGTTATAATTTGAGTAATTAAACAAAATGTTAAAATACCCCCGAAAGTCCACCAATAGTTCAAATTTTTAGGAGTTGGGTAATCTGTTAAATGATTTGCTAGAGTAAGCAAAGGCAATCTATCATTAAACCATTTTCCAAATTTTGATGATGGTGTGTAATTGTGATCGCTCATTTTAACCTATCTTAATCGTGTTACTGTTTACAAATTCGTACTTTGGAATTTCTAAATTGGTTGGGGCTGGACCTTTTCTTATTCTTCCAGATGTATCATAATGTGAACCATGACATGGACAAAACCAGCCGCCATATTCACCTTTGTCACCAAGTGGCACACATCCTAAATGAGTACAAACACCTAGCATAACTAACCACTCTGGCTTTTTCGCTCTGTCCTCATCTTTCTCAGGATGTTTTAAATCAGAAATATTTACGTTTCTCGCTTCGTTAATTTCATTTTCTGTTCTTCTTTTTATAAATACAGGTTTGCCTCTCCACAAAACAGTAACTGACTGGCCTGGCTGCAAACTACTTACATCTACTTCTGTGCTAGCAAGAGCCTTAACCGAGGCATCTGGATTCATTTGATCAATTAAAGGCCACGCCGCAGCTCCCGCACCAACTGCTCCTACAGCGGCTGTAGCTGTAAAAATAAAGTCTCTTCTATTAGGTTTTTTTTCGTCTGACATTAATACTTAATTTATTTATTATATGATTTCATATAATATAAAAGTGGAATTTTTCTATAGCAAGAATGACACATAATAAGACAAAATTAACAGCTAAAATTGCTCTCTATCAACCTGACATTCCTCAAAATACCGCATCAATAATAAGAACTTGCTCATGTTTGGGTGTAAAATTGGAGATTATTGAGCCATGTGGCTTCACTTTTCATGACAAGCGTTTTAGAAGAGTGGTAATGGACTATTTAGATGAAAAAATGATTAAAATTTACGAAAATTCAGATCAATTTTTTGAAGCAAAGAAAAATTCAAGAGTGGTTTTAATGACTACAAAAGCTAAAGATTCGATCAAATCATTTAAAATAAAAAAAAATGATACTTTTTTATTTGGTAGAGAAAGTGCAGGTGTACCAAAGAATATTCATCATGAAGTAGACAAAAGAATAAAAATACCTCTTCTTCAAAAAAAAAGGTCATTAAACTTATCGACAACTGTATCTATGGTGGTGTCAAAATTAATATTATAATCAAACTAATCTATGGAAGAAAATATTAAAAAAAAGTTAGCGCGAAATTGGTTTTTAACAATTCAAGAATTAATTTGTCACGAAATTGAAAATATTGAAAATGGATCCTCTTATTTTAAAACGAAGGTGTGGTCTAGAAGCGAAATAAAAGATGAGGGAGGTGGAAAATCAAAGCTTCTTAAAAACGGAAATATTTTTGAGAAAGTAGGTGTAAATTTTTCTGAAGTATATGGCAATTTTTCAAATGAATTTAAAAAAAAAATACCTAGATTTAACAACAGTAAAAATTTTTGGGCATCAGGAATATCAATTGTTATGCATATGAAAAATCCTTATATCCCAGCAATGCATTTTAATACGAGATACATAATTACAGATCATGGATGGTTTGGTGGAGGTATGGATTTTACTCCTTGCTTTAAAGACTCGGCGCTAAAAAAAATTGTTGAGAAAAAATTAAAAATGATGTGCAATAAACATGGCAAAAACTATTACAAAAAATATAAAAAATGGTGTGATGATTACTTTTATTTACATCATAGGAATGAACCGAGAGGAATTGGAGGAATATTTTTTGATTATAAGAAGGAAAATTGGGACAGAGATTTTGCTTTTGTAAGAGACGTAGGTATAACTTTTTCATATTTATTTAAAGAAATAATTGCAAAGAAATTTAAAAAAAAATGGAAAAAAAAGGACAAACTAATCCAAAATAAAAAAAGGGGTAGGTACGTTGAATTTAATTTGCTACATGATAGAGGTACAAAATTTGGATTACAAACTGGGGGAAATGTAGAAGCTATTTTGATGTCTTTACCTCCCACAGCTAATTGGGAATAAATTAATTTATGAAAGAACCGATAACTATTAATGGATTAACTAAACTTAAAGAAGAATTAGTTTTTTTAAAAGAGAAAAAAAGACCAGAAATAGTATCTGCTATTTCGGAAGCTAGATCACATGGTGATTTAAAAGAGAATGCTGAATATCATGCAGCTAAAGAACAACAGTCACATAACGAAGGTCGTATTCAGCAGATTGAGGATATTATTGCAAGGGCAAATGTTATTGACGTAACTAAAATCGAAAATACTGGAAAGGTAATATTTGGTTCAACTGTTTACCTAAAAGATTTAGATTCTAATGAAAAATTAACATATAAAATTGTTGGCAAAGACGAAGCTGATCTTAAAAAAAACCTAATTTTTTTTCAATCACCAATAGGAAAAGGTTTAATAGGAAAAAATAAAAATGATTTAGTTGAAATAAAAACTCCTTCTGGTGAAAAAAATTTTGAAATTGAAGATGTCAAATACCTCTAATTAAGAACAATTTTCTTAATTTCTTCTTTCGAGATTTTAAAATTATTATCAACCCAAAGTGTCTCTAGTTCTTTTAGTTTTTTTCCCATTTTTTTTCCAGGTTTATAATCAAAATTTTTAATTAAAAAATCAGCGTTATAAGGAAATTTCGGCAAATCTGTTTTTTTAGTAATTTTAATCAGATCATTAAGTGCTTTCTCGTTTTTATGAAAAATTAATAATTGCAAAGTTATAAGATCTAAAAGACTTTCTTTTTCACCAAAATATATTCTTTTTTTCAACTCTCTATCAAAAAAACTTTTCTCTAAACTCATTTGATAATTATCGTGAATATAAAGAAGTCTCTGTTTATCTTGGTTAGAAAAATTGAACTTATAAAGTATATAATTAATACTATTTAAATCTTTGATCATCATAGCACTTAACAATACAATGAAATTCTTGTTTAATTGTATATCCTCAATTAGAAGTTTGTTTTTGTTAGTTAAAAATGAAGTATTGGTTAAACTTGGAAAAACAAGTTCAAGAATTTCTTTTGAAAATTCGTCCTTTTTTAGATTTATGAACCCTTTGGAAAAAATGATCTTTTTTAATTCATCTATTAATCTTTCTTTAGAGATTTTAAGCAAGCCATCTAAATTTTGTTTGATAATTTTTTTTATTTTCGGTTCATGGTCTTTTTTTGAATAGTTTAAGAAAAATCTTATATATCTGAGTATTCTAAGGTAATCTTCTTTGATGCGTTTTGACGGATCTCCAATAAACGTGACACAACCATTTTCTAAATCTTTTCTTCCATTAAAGGGATCAAATACCTCACCATAAATATTCGAGTATATTGAGTTAAAAGTGAAGTCCCTTCTCTCCGCATCTTCTCTCCAATCTTTTGAAAATAATACTTTCGCGTGCCTTCCATCGGTAGATATGTCCTTCCTTAAAGATGTAATTTCAAATTTCTTGTCATCAATAATTGCGGTTATTGTCCCATGATTTTTTCCGGTTTCATAAAAGGAAATATTATTTTTCTTTAACGATAGTATAACTTCGTCAGGATTAATGTTTGTTGCCAAATCAATATCATCCACAAGCTCATGGCAAAAAATCTTCCTAACGCATCCTCCTACATAATAAATATCACTTTCATCTGAAAAAGATTTAATTGCATCAAATATTTTTTTTACTGGAAAATTTTTCTGAATATCCAATGTATTCTTTTTAAATAAATCGTTTTTACTGTGATTAAAAAAGTTATTAATTAGTTTAAACATAACTGGCTGGGGCGCTAGGATTCGAACCTAGGAATGGCGGTACCAAAAACCGCTGCCTTACCACTTGGCTACGCCCCAAAATTAAATTCTTATAACACAACTAATCAAAAATTATATAGTTTTAGACATTACAGACCAATATTTTTTGTATTTATTGGTGAATAATTTAGACGCATTTAGTAAGTTTTTTTTAGACTTAGAATAGGCGACAAAGCTAGAACCAGACCCTGTCATTCTTACAAATTCTATCCCTTTTAAGCTTTTCAAAAAAAATACTGGTTTGTTAATATTTCTAAATTTTTTTAATACAATTGGTTCCAAATCATTCTTTTTATTATTTAATTTAAGCAAATTTTTTTTATTTGATGGTATTTTCTTTGAAAAATTTTTAAATTTTGAAAAAATATATTTTGTAGAGCATCCAATTTTTGGTTTAAATATAAGCAAATGATAACTGAAACCTTTTTTAAATGATTGAATTGAATTGTTTGAGTTCAAAAAAATTAGACCCTTATATAACCCTACTTTTACATCGTTACCTACCATTTCACAAACCTCTAAAATTCTTTTTTTATTTAAAATTACAATTCTCCTTTTTAAAAAAAAATTTAGAATTGATGCAGCATTCATAGAACCCCCTCCCATACCTGACTTTTGAGGAATATTTTTTGTAACTTTAATATAGTATTTTTTTTTAATTAGTCCTTTCTGGTCCAAAATTTTAAGTAAAGTAGAAATAGAATTTTTTTTACTTATTCCTTTAGAGAATTTTCCATCAAATTTTATAAAATGTTTTTTACGATTAATTGTCGATATTTCTATTCTATCATGTAGGTCAATAAAGCTAAAAAGAGACTGAATTCTATGAAATTTTTTTTTTTTTGAAACTACGTTTAAAAAAAGATTAATTTTTGCAAAAGACTTTATTACTTTTCTGTGCATGTGAAATTTAGGTTTTTTCTATACCATTAATAATCTTTTTTTTAACATCAGTTTTCATTTCATCGTCTGTTTCATCTAAATTTAATACATTGTTCCAAAAATATCTTGCTTGTATTTTTCTATTTAACATCCAAAGTATGTCCCCGTAATGATCATTTACTATCGGGTCATATGGCATTAATTCTACAGCTTTTCTCAAATATTTTTCAGCATTCTCAAAATCGTTTATTAAATAATATCCCCATCCCAAAGAGTCGGTTATATAAGGATCGTTCTTTCTTAAATCATATGCTTCTTTTAACATTTCCATTGAAAGTTTAATTTTATAGTTTCTCTCTAACCAACTATACGCAAGGTAATTTAATACGTAAGGATTTTCTCGAGTAATATTTAAAGACTCTAATAAATCTTTGTCAGCAGTTTCGTAATCTCCAATCCTTTCAAAACTGCCTCCCCGCCTGTATAAAATATCAGCATAAGCTTTTGATCTATTATCTAACAACTTTAATAGTTTAGAGTATATTTTTATCGCCTCGTCATATTTTTCAAAACTTTTATAAATTCCACCCATATCATACAAAATTTTTATATTATTAGTTTTTAATCCATCAAATTTTTTTTCTAAAAAATTGAGTGCGGCTACTTCATTTTCTTGTTTCTTGATAATTGAAGATTTTTTTTTATTTTTATACCAACTAAAAATAAGATCTTCCTCTGAAATAAAATTCAAAGATTTCAAAGCTAAATCAAATTTTTTATTACTTATATAATTTTCAGCTAATAAACTATTATTAAAATTAAATTCAGGATTTAGATAATTTGATAAATGAATATAGAAATTTGACTTTTTATAGAGTTCTTGTGAAGAATATAAGTTAGAAATCAAAAACAAGAATTCAGATATGATATGATTTTCATTTTTACATGAGAAGGCTGAAGTAATTTTGTCGTATCTTTTATTTTCAATCCACTGTTTTGCTTGAGCAATTAAAATGCTGCTATTGGTATAATCAATCTTATTTTGTAACTCGTTTATTTTATTAAAATCTTTGATTTGAGCTAAATAGTTAATGTAGAAAAAAATATACCTTGAAAAATCTTCAGTATCTTTAATTACAAGCTCTTCAAATAAAAGATCTGTGTTCCTTTCGCCTAAGTAACAAGACTGAAAAATCTTTTTTATTTTATCTATTTCGCCGAACTGGACATCTTCGTTTTTGTCTATCTTTTTAAATGTGATTGTATCTAGATAATCTTTTAATGTCTCTTTGATTATAAGCTCAAGAGTATCAAGCGGAACTTCATCCATTTGCTCCAAGATTAAAATCGCATTTGAAAAATCTTTTTTATTTATCGAATTTAGAGCTAAAAGTACTTTTGCCTCAAAAAAATTTGTTTCGTTAGCCTTTAATTGAATAGCTTTATTAAAAGCGATATCAATTTTATTGTTTAAAACTAGCGAGATAAGATAATTTTCCAAATAACTCTCATGGATTTTAACAAGACTCTTCGTGTTATTTAAATATTTTAACGAATCTTTATCGTCTTGATTATTAATGGATATTATTGCTGAAAAATAATTTGATAAATACTTGTGGTTGAATTCAATATTTTCAGTTATTTTAGCGTAGGAAAAAGTTTGATATAAAAAAATTATTAAAAAAAAACAGATTTTTTTCATACTTAAAGAATATGATTTTTTTTTTTAAATAAAAGAAATAAAATGCAAAAATACAACTTTATCAAATCTACTTTTAACTACTCAAATGCTCCTATTAAAAGATTTGTGAAAATCGAAAAAAAGGAGGATTTACTTAAAAAACTTAAGGATGAAATCTCTAATATTGAAAATTGCACTCTAAAAAATAATTCAAACAATCTGGTTTTTGCTGACGGTGATCATGACAGTAACATTATGCTGATAGGTGAAGGCCCTGGTCAAAAAGAAGATGAACAGGGAAAACCTTTTGTAGGCGACGCAGGCTTACTTTTGAATAAAATGTTGGCGGCAATAAATATTAAACGAAATAAAGTTTATGTGACAAATATAGTAAATTACAGACCACCTGAAAATAGAAAACCTAATGAAGTTGAGATTAATACTTATGCTCCTTTTATAAAAAAACATATTTCAATAATAAACCCTAAGTTAATAATATTGTTAGGAAGCACTGCTATGGAGGCTTTTTTCGGAAATAAAGAGAAAATTTCTAAATCAAGAGGAGTTTGGAAAGAATTAATTGTTAATAATAAAACTTATTTAACTATGGTTACCTTCCACCCTGCCTATTTGTTAAGACAGCCTGATCAAAAAAAATTTTCTTGGGCAGATTTAAAAGAAATAAAAAATAAAATTGAAGAATTGAAAATTGGAATATAAATCTCAAAAAAATGTAGCCGGAGTAGATGAGGTTGGTAGAGGTAGTCTTATTGGGCCTGTATATGCCGCAGCAGTAATTTTTAAAAAAGGTTTTGATAAAAAGAAAGTAAAAGACTCAAAAAAATTATCTCGTAAGAAAAGAGAATTTTTGGAAAACTATATAAAAAAAAATTCTTATTGGGCTATTGGGACTGCCTCAAAGAAAGAAATTGAGAAAATTAATATTTTAAATGCATCTCTTTTGGCAATGAAAAGATCAATTTTAAATCTAAAAATCAAACCTAAAATAGTAAAAGTTGATGGAAATAAAAAACCTAATATTAATAACCTCAATATAAAATCAGTTGTTAGAGGTGATCAGAAAATTCCAGAAATTTCTGCAGCATCTATTTTAGCAAAAGTCTCAAGAGACCGATTGATTAAAAAAATATCAAAAAAATTTAAAGTTTATTTGTGGGATAAAAATATTGGCTATGGAACTAGAGATCATCTTTCAGCAATTAAAAAATTTGGAATTACAAAACATCATAGAAAAACATTTAAACCAATACACAATATATTGAGTCCCAAATAATCAAAGGCACAATTAATCAAAATTAATTCAATCATGAGTTGACCTGGACTCCGACCTGGAGTCTAATTCTTTCTTTAAAAAATGAGAGAGTTTGACTTAAAAAACAAAATTATTAACGGAGATAGTCTTAAAGAATTAAAAAAAATTCCAGATGAGACTTTCGATTTAGTTTTTGCAGATCCACCTTACAACCTTCAACTAAAAAATAAACTAACTAGACCAGATAGATCTAAAGTTAATGCTGTAAATGATAAATGGGATCAATTTGAAAGTTTTAAGAAATACGATGATTTCACATATGCGTGGTTAAGTGAGTGTAAGAGAATTTTAAAAAAGAATGGAGCAATCTGGGTTATAGGAAGTTATCATAATATATTCAGAGTTGGGACAGCTATTCAAAATTTAGGTTTTTGGATTTTAAACGATGTAATTTGGAACAAAAAAAATCCAATGCCGAATTTTAGAGGAACAAGATTTACTAACGCTCACGAAACTTTAATTTGGGCTTCAAAATCAGAGAATTCAAAATATACTTTTAATTATCAATCATTAAAATGTTTAAATGATGATTTGCAAATGAGATCTAATTGGGATCTACCCATTTGCAATGGAACAGAGCGTTTAAAAAAAAATGGAAAGAAGGTTCATTCTACACAAAAACCAGAAGCTTTGCTTCATAGAATTTTATTAGCAACTTCAAATAAAGATGATTTAATTCTTGATCCATTTTTAGGATCAGGCACAACTGCAACGGTTGCAAAAAAATTGAATAGAAATTATTACGGTATCGAAAAAGAAAAATCCTATTTCAAAGCTGCCGAACAAAGATTAAAGAATACAAAACCAATAGAAGATCATTATTTAGATACCCTTAAAAACAATAAATCCAAACCAAGAATACCTTTTGGTTCATTGGTTGAGTTAGGAATAATTAAGCCTGGCACCATTATTTTTGATCATAAGAAGAAAATCAGTGCAAAAATTATGGTTGATGGGAGTATCAAACATGCTCAAACCGAAGGTTCAATTCATAAAGTTGCAGCTACAATTTTAGGAGCTGAAAGCTGTAATGGATGGACTTATTGGCATTGTGAGTTAGGAAATACTTTCGTGCCAATAGATAATTTAAGACAAAAATTCTTGTCAAAAAATTATCTATAAATTTTCCCCAAATAACTTTCTAAAAACTTTTTATTTTTTACTAATTTTTTTAAAAAAGTATTTCTAAAGTATACTGTTAAAGGATTTGATAAATGAAAAGCAAACTGATTCAATTTTGATCTATTATTTACCATTTTTGTTTTATTAACCCTATTTTTAAAAAAGTTAGCATTGGAATTATTTTCTATACTAGCAAATAGTTCATGTGCGCCCTCTATAGACTGAGATGCGCCTTGAGCAAATGATGGTGGAAAAGCAAAAAAAGCATCTCCTATTAAATGAATGTTCTTATTTTTAACTTCAAAAAAATTATCACTGACAAACACAGGAAATATTTTTAATTCTTTAAGATTATTAAAAAATTCTTTGTTCTCTTGGGGAATATTTTCCAAAATTTTTTGTATAAAAGATTTATCACTGAACAATGAGTAATTTTTCTGCTCCTCTGCTGAAAGTTTATATTTCATTATGGCTATTAAATTTAAATCTTCACTTGAGGAAACAGGATAAACTACATGATGAAAATCAGAGCCCAAAAATAACAAAATATTCTTTTTATCAATTATATTTGAATTTGCGGGTATCATTCCCCTAATAGCTAAAGTATCGTTATATTTTGGTTGAATTTGTTTATTTGAAACAAGATTTCTACTTTTTGAAAAAACCCCGTCAGAAATAATTAGATAATCACATTCGTGGGTTTCTTTATTTTCAAAGGTAAGTTTTATTTTTTCTTGCTCTTGATCAATTTTCGATACACTATAATTTGTTTTGATCAAATCCTCTAAATCTTTTTTTAGAAAATTGATCAAAGTAGATCTTTTCAAAGTAGTATACTTACAATCGTTTGAGTTAAATTCAGATATATTTAGTTCACATATTTTATCTTTATCTTTTTTTGAATAAAAATTTATTT
>CACLWW010000013.1 GCA_902610755.1 uncultured Pelagibacteraceae bacterium
AAGAAAAATATGGTTTTAAAAATCTTAATATGGCCCCTAAATTTGAAAAAGTCGTTTTAAATATGGGTCTAGGAATAGATGGAAACGATTCAAAAATATTCAAATCTTGCGAAGAGGATTTAGCTAAAATTGCAGGACAAAAACCAGTTTCAACAAAATTTAAGAAATCCATTTCAAATTTTAAAACTCGTAAAGATACTAAAGCTGGACTTAAGGTTACTTTACGAAAAAATAGAATGTATGAATTTATAGATAGACTTGTAAACATTGCGCTTCCAAGAATAAAAGATTTTAGAGGACTTTCTTCAAAAGGTTTCGATAAGTTTGGTAATTTCACTTTTGGTGTAAAGGAGCATATAATATTTCCTGAAGTAAATTTTGATAAGGTAGATAAAATAAGAGGTTTAGATATTACAATAGTAATAAAATCAAACTCTAAAGAACATAGCTTAGAATTATTAAAGAAATTTAATTTTCCATTTAGAGAAGAAAGGAGCAACTAATGGCAAAACTCAGTTCAATAAATAAGAATAATAGGAGAAGAAAGTTGTCAGACAGATTTTATGCAAAAAGAAAAAAACTAAAGCTAATTATAATGAATAAAAAATTACCTTTGGAGGAAAGGTTTAAAGCTCAACAAAAATTATCAAAATTACCAAGAAATTCGGCAAAGACTAGAGTAAGAAATAGATGTGAAATTACAGGTAGACCGCATGGTGTTTACAGAAAATTAAGAATATCAAGAATAGCTCTTAGACAACTAGGTCTGCAGGGTAAAATTCCTGGTATGATAAAATCAAGTTGGTAGAAAGGGGAATTATATGAGTTTAACAGATCCAATAGGAGATATGCTAGCGAGAATAAAAAACTCGCAATTAAGAAATCATAAAAAAGTAGAAATGCCTTCATCAAATTTTAAAATGAAGATTGCAGATGTTTTAAAAAACGAAGGTTATATTAATGGGTTTAATGTTGATAAAAATGAAAACAAACAAGTTTTAATAATTGATCTAAAGTATAACTCTGGATCTCCAGTAATAAGTGTAATCGAAAGAGTATCAAAACCGGGTAGAAGAGTTTTTTCTAGCGCACAAAGCCTACCAAAAATTAATAATGGTTTAGGAATTGCTATTATATCTACACCAAAAGGTGTCATGACAGATATAGATGCAAGAAAACAAAAAGTTGGTGGCGAAATAATTTGTAAGGTATTTTAATGTCTAAAATAGGTAAAATAAGTATTAATATTCCAGATAAAGTCAAAGTCGCTTTAGCAGGATCAGATATAAATATAGAAGGTCCTTTAGGTAAACAAAAGTTGAAAATTAATTTAGAGATGTTCGATTTAAAAATCGATGATGGCAAAAATGTTTCAATTAAACCTAAGAAACTAGATGATGATACTAAAAGATTGTGGGGAATGAATAGAAGTCTTATTAATAATGCAATAATAGGAACTAGTGTAGGTTTTGAGAAAGTACTTGAGCTAAGCGGTGTAGGTTACAGAGCAGCATTAAAAGGAAAACAATTGAATCTTCAACTTGGTTTTAGTCATGATATTAATTTTGATATTCCTGAAGATGTAAAAATTTTAGTTGATAAACAAACGACAATTAAAATATCAGGCGTTGATAAACAAAAAGTTGGCATGATTGCATCAAAGATTAAATCTTTTAGACCACCAGAGCCTTATAAAGGAAAAGGAATTAAAGAAAAAGGTCAATATATTTTAAGGAAAGAAGGTAAAAAGAAATAATGAAATTAAGTACTTTACAGAGAAAAAAATTCAGAGTTAGAAATAAACTAAAGGGTAATTCTAAAAATGATCGTTTAAGACTAAGCGTATCCAGAAGTTTAAAAAATATATCTGCGCAAATAATTGATGATGCAAATAGTAAGACTATTCTGTCTGCTTCATCTAATGAAAAAGGTATTAAATCTGCAAAAAAGGTAAATAAAACTGAACTTTCAAAACTGGTTGCTGAAAAATTGGCTAAAAAAGCAGTAGAAAAGAATATCAAGAAAATTTATTTTGATAGAGGGCAATTTAAGTACCACGGAAGAGTAAAGATTTTTGCTGAAACATTAAGAAAAAACGGTATGGAATTTTAATATGTCAAAAGAAAATGAATTTATAGAAAAACTTGTTCACGTAAACAGAATAACAAAAGTAGTTAAGGGTGGTAGAAGATTTGGTTTTTCCGCATTAGTAGTTGTTGGAAATCAAAGTGGAAAAATTGGTATTGCGCACGCAAAATCTAAACAAGTTCCGGATGCTATAAAAAAAGCTAATGAAATGGCAAGAAGAAATCTAATTCAAATACCTTTAAGAGAGGGAAGGACTATTCATCATGATGTTTCTGGTAAAGACGGCGCTGGAAAAATCAAAATGAGAGCAGCACCAAAAGGAACAGGTATAATTGCTGGTGGACCTGTTAGAGCTGTATGTGAAGTGCTAGGTATAAAAGATATTGTTGCTAAATCACTAGGAACTGCAAATCCCCACAATGTTATTAGAGCATGTCTTAAAGCTTTAAAAAAACAAAATTCTCCAAAACAAATATCAATTATAAGAAATAAGAAAATTTCAGAAATCATAGAAAAAAGAGGATAACGATGCTTAATGGTTTAACTAAATTGAAAACTAAAAAAATAAGAGTTGGAAGAGGTATTGGATCTGGAAAAGGCAAAACTTCCGGAAGAGGTGTAAAAGGACAAAAATCAAGATCTGGTGTTGCAATTAAAAGTTTTGAAGGTGGCCAAATGCCATTATATAGAAGATTACCCAAAAGAGGTTTTAATTCAATCAATAAAAATAAAATTGGGAAATTAAACTTAGGCGATTTACAACTGTTTATAGAATCAAAAAAAATAAAATCATCTGAAAAGATAGATATAAAATATTTACACAGTTCTAAAGTTTTAAAAAAAAAGTATGAAAAAATAAAGATACTTGGTCAGGGTGAAATCAAAGACAAGTTAAATTTAGAAGTTCATTATTTATCTAATTCAGCAAAAGAAAAACTTTCAAAGAACGGCTCAATAATCAAAATTTTAGAGAGCAAATAAAAAAATCATATGAGTACAATGACACAAAATAACGATTTAAGAAATCGTATAATTTTTACTATATTTATTCTAGCAGTTTACAGATTTGGAACATTTGTTCCTTTGCCTGGTATAGATCCGGATCAGTTAAAAATTATGATGGAGGGAAATCAAAAAGGTTTACTTGGCATGTTTAATGTTTTTGCAGGTGGCGCAGTGAGCCGTATGGCAATATTTGCACTTGGAATAATGCCTTACATTTCGTCCTCGATTATTGTTCAATTGCTGACAGGTGTTTCAGACTATTTTAAAAATTTAAAAAGCCAGGGGACTATTGGAAGACAAAAAATTACACAAATTACAAGATACGGGACGGTACTTTTAGCAACCATCCAAGGTTATGGTTTGTCTGTTGGTCTGGAGTCATCGGAAAATTTAGTTATTAATCCAGGTATATTTTTCAAAGTTACTACTGTTACAACAATAGTAGCCGGTACTATTTTTTTAATGTGGTTAGGTGAACAAATTACTCAAAGAGGAATAGGTAATGGAATTTCGTTAATCATCTTTTCTGGTATTGTAGCAGAAATACCTAGGGCATTAGTTACTACATTCGAGTTAGGTAGAACTGGTGCAATATCATCAACAATGATAATTTTAATTTTTGTTCTTTTAATAGCTACTATAATGTTTATTGTTTTTATGGAAAGAGCTTTAAGAAAAATATTAATAAATTATCCAAAGAGACAAATGGGCAATAAAATGTATGGAGGAGATTCTTCTCATCTTCCTTTAAAAATAAACACAGCGGGCGTGATACCAGCAATTTTTGCTTCAGCTTTGCTATTGTTACCTGCTACTCTAACAAGTTTTAATATTTCTGAGAATGATAATGTGTCTTCTTTTTTATCTTTCTTCTCACAAGGTCAGCCCCTATATATGATTTTATATGCTTCAGGAATAATCTTTTTCACTTTCTTTTACACTTCAATTGTATTCAATCCAGATGAAACTGCTGAGAATTTAAGAAAATATGGTGGCTTTGTACCAGGTATTAGACCAGGTGAAAGCACCGCAAGATATATAGAAGAAATTTTAACAAGACTAACAACTATTGGAGCATTATATTTAACATTAGTTTGTCTAATGCCAGAATTTTTAATAGCAAACTATCCTATACCTTTTTATTTAGGAGGTGCTTCAGTCTTAATTGTTGTAGTCGTAGCAATAGATACAGTAACGCAAATCCAGACAAGATTAATGAGTGCGCAGTACGAACAACTTATTAAAAAAACAAAATTTGGAAGATAGTGGTGAATATAATTTTATTTGGTCCTCCAGGTGCGGGTAAAGGTACTCAAGCAAAATTTCTTGTAAAAATATTAAATAATTTTCAAGTTTCAACAGGAGATATGTTGAGGGATGAAATCAAAAAAGACACAGAAATTGGCAAGAAAATCATAAATTATATGAATGAAGGTAAATTTGTTGATGATGAAATTGTTAACAGTCTTATGGAAAAAGTAGTTTTTGACAGTTCAAAAAAAGGGAAATTGATTTTTGATGGTTATCCAAGAACTATTGAACAAGCAAAAAATTTAGATTTATTGTTGACAGAGTCTAATCAACAAATTGATTTTATTTTTTTTCTAGACGTTAATAAAAAAACTATAATAAAAAGAATTGAAAAAAGAAAAGTTGAGGAAAAAAGAAAGGATGATGACTTAGATACAATTCTTAGAAGATATGACACTTATTTAAAAACAACCTCTCCAGTATTAGATTATTATTCATCTAAACAAAACTTTTACAAGCTTGATGGAAACCTTGAAATTGATCAAATAAACAAGCAAATCAGGGACTTTTTAAAGTTATAAAAAGTTGACTTTAAATTTTCATCTTATATAAAAGGCTAAATTTTATCTCAAATTATGGCTCGAATTGCAGGTGTAAATATTCCACAGAATAAAATCGTCCAGATCGGACTTACATACATATATGGTATCGGGGATAAGTTTTCTAAACAAATCTGTAAAGAATTAGAAATTCCTAAATCAAAAAGAGTGAATGAACTAACAGACGACCAAATTCTAAAAATTAGAGAATATATTGATCAGCACTTTACAGTTGAGGGAGATTTAAGAAGAGAAAATTCCTTAAGCATAAAAAGATTAATTGATCTTGCTTGCTACAGAGGTTTTCGACATAAAAAAAAGTTACCTGTAAGAGGACAAAGAACTAGATGTAATGCTAGAACAAGAAAAGGTAAAGCAATTGCTATTGCAGGTAAAAAATTAACACCATTAAAAAAATAGTTTTAAAATGGCTGACAAAAAAAAAGTAGAAAAAAAAGTTGATGAAAAAACAGAAGTAAAGTCGGTTAAAAAAAGTTCTTATTCTAAAAAGAAAAAAGTTAAAAAGAATATTGTAAATGGAATAGCTTATGTTCAGTCAACTTTCAATAATACAATTGTATCTATAGCTGATACTCAAGGCAATGTTGTTTCTTGGGCGTCTGCTGGCCAAAAAGGTTTTAAAGGTTCTAGAAAATCGACACCTTACGCAGCACAAATAGCTGCAGACTCAGCCGCATCAAAAGCTTTAGAGTATGGCATGAAGACCTTAACAGTTGAAATTAAAGGGCCTGGTTCAGGTAGAGAAACAGCTTTGCGCGCATTACAAGCAAGAGGTTTTAAAATTTTGTCAATCAAAGATACAACACCGATGCCACATAATGGAACAAGACCACCAAAAAAAAGGAGAGTTTAATGGAAACAGCTAATGTAAATTTAAAAAATTGGAAATCATTAATTAAACCTGGAAAGTTGGATATTAATTTAAATGATGATAAATCATATGCGAAAATTGTGGCTGAACCACTTGAAAAAGGTTATGGTTTAACTTTAGGCAACTCGTTAAGAAGAATTTTATTGTCTTCAATAAGAGGTACAGCAGTAACTGCAATTCAAATCGATGGAGTACTTCATGAATTTACTTCTATAAAAGGAGTAAGAGAAGATGTGACCGATATTGTTCTTAATGTTAAATCTTTAGCTTTAAAAAGTACTTCTGAGGGTTCTAAAAAATTAGTGTTAGATGCAAAAGGCCCAGGCGTAATTAAAGCATCTGATATAACAAAAATAAATGAAATAGAAATTTTAAATCCGGACTTGGTAATTTGTAATTTAGATGAAAATACAAATTTCCACATGGAAATGACAATAGGTAATGGAAAAGGTTATGTGCCTGCCGAACTAAACAAACCGGATGAACCACCATTAGGTCTTATACCTATAGACTCTCTTTTCAGTCCAGTAAAAAAAGTATCATATTCTGTAAGTACTGCTCGAGAAGGTAAAGCTTTAGATTATGACAAATTAACTATGGAAATAGAAACTAATGGTTCTATCTCAGCAGAAGACGCATTGGCTTATTCAGCTAGAATTTTTCAAGATCAATTAGGAATGTTTGTTAATTTTGATGAACCTCAAGAAGTTACTATTACTGAAAAACCAAGTGAACCAGAATTTAATAAAAACTTATTAAGAAAAGTTGATGAGTTAGAGCTTTCTGTTAGATCTATGAACTGTCTTAAAAATGATAATATCATTTATATTGGTGATTTAGTTCAAAAGTCAGAAGGAGAAATGTTAAGAACACCAAACTTTGGAAGAAAATCGCTTAACGAAATTAAGGAAGTTTTAAATGGTATGTCTCTTTACTTAGGTATGGAAATACCTAATTGGCCACCAGACAATATAGCGGAATTATCTAAAAAGTTAGAGGAAAGTATTTAATAATGAGACATAGACTAGGCTATAAAAAACTTAACAGAACATCTGAGCATAGAAAAGCGTTAATAAAAAATATGCTTAATAATTTGATTAAATATGAGCAAATAATTACTACCTTACCCAAAGCAAAAGTGTTGAAGCCACAAGCTGATAAAATTATTACTTTAGGTAAGAAAAAGAACCTGCAAAATACGAGAAGATTAGTATCTCAACTTCAGGACAAAACTAATGCAAATAAAGTTATAAAAACTTTATCTAAAAGATATGAAAAAAGATCTGGAGGATACACTAGAATTGTAAAAGCTGGATTTAGATATGGTGATAACGCACCATTAGCTGTAATAGAGTTTGTAGATAGAGACGTTGAAGCGAAAAGAAAATTTAAGAAAAAGAAATCACAAGACAAACCTGCCAAGACAGAGGAAAAAAAAACAGCCACTGCATAACTAAATAATGAATAAGTCCTACATTATTAAGGAAATTTATTCAGGTATGCGTATTGATAGATGGATAAGAAATAATATAGCTTCTCTACCACAATCATTAATCGAAAAATCATTAAGAAAAGGAAAAATTAAAGTTAATATAAGAAAAGTAAATAGTTCTTATAAATTAAAAAAAGGAGACAAAGTTAAGTTTTTTAATTTTAATTTTGACGTTAATAAAAATAACGAAACAAAAAAAAAATTTTCTCCATCTTCTGAACTTCTAAAAGTTCATGAGAACAGAATATTGGAAAATAATGACGACTTTATCGTAATATACAAAAGTCCAGGTATACCGGTTCAAGGGGGAACAAAATCAAAAAAAAATCTAATTGATATACTTGCATCTAGTGAATTTTTTAAAGATACAAAACCATTCCCAGTTCATAGATTAGATAAGGAAACATCTGGTGTAATGATAATTGCCAAAAATCATAATTCAGCAAGATTGTTAACAACCTTATTTAGACTAAGAAAAATTCATAAAACTTATTTAGCTGTATGTCATGGTCACCTAAATCAAAAAAAAGGTCAATTAAATGATGAACTTATTACTTTTGAAAATAACAAAAAAAAAATTGAGAAAGCCATAACTTATTATAAAGTTCTCTCTGAAACAAATTCAACTTCATTTCTTGAGCTTAAACCAGTAACTGGAAGAAAACACCAGTTAAGAAAACAGTTAGCTTTAATTAATAATCCAATTGTGGGAGATAAAAAATATATTTTATCAAATAAAAAAATTAAAAGTGATAAAGATCTGATGTTGCACGCTTACTCTTTAAAATTTTACATTAATGATAAAAAATTCTTTTATAAAGCAGATACACCTATCGCATTTAACAAGTATTTAGATAAAAAAAAAATTAATATTTCAAATTCTTAATAAGATTTATTTTGAGTCTATTAATTATTTTATCTTTTGTAATTTTTTTAAAATTATCAATCTTAGAAATACCTTTGTCAGAAATGCCACAAGGAACTATTTTTTTATAATTATCCAAATTGTTTGATAGATTTAATGAAAATCCATGGAATGCAATCCATTTTTTTACACGAAAACCTATCGCTGCAATTTTTTTTTCTTCTTTTTTATCCAAAACCCAAATACCTATATTCTTTCTATCACTGAAAGAGCTTATCTTAAAATCTTTTAAAGTATCAATAATAGAGTTTTCAATTACTGTTATAAATTTTCTTATGTCTTTTTTTCTCTTAGAGATGTCTAAAACAAAGTAGCAGATCAATTGTCCAGGACCATGCCATGTTATTTTTCCACCTCTATTAGTTTTAACTATTTTTACATTTTTATCTAAAACATCTTTTCGATTAAAGTTTGCACCGCATGTATAAACTGACTTGTGTTCTAAGAACCAAATTAATTCTTCATTCTTATTTTCATAAACTTGTTGAACTCTTTCATCAAGATATTCAATAGCTTTTTCATATTTTACTGGTTTTTCTGATATTTTGATCTCCATAAGAATTTAAAAATTGTATTATATTTAATTTGTATTAATAGTTCTAATAATTTTTATAGGATTTAAAATGAGCAATTTGAAAAAAAAAATCGATAAAAAAGTAAACTTTGAATTTAATAAAGAATATATCAAAGTTATTGAAGAAAAAATTCAAAAAAATGATGTAATTTTTATTACAAATTCTTTTAGAGAAATGCACCCTGCCGATGCGGCAGACATTATTGAACATCTAAGCCAAGATGATAGAGAAAATCTTATCAAATTAAATAATTTTAAATTAGATCCAGAATTATTTGTCGAATTAAATGAAAACATTCAATCTGAAATTATAAAATTACTATCCACCGCTTCAATAATATTCATTCTCAAAAATTTAGAGTCTGACGATGCTATAAAGATATTAGAAAATATTGAGGAAAAAAGTAAAAATGAAATTTTAAGTTCTTTACCGCCTAAAGATAGATTTGCCTTGTTAGAAAGTTTAAGTTATCCCGAAGACTCTGCCGCACGTATTATGCAAAGAGAATTTACAGCTATTCCAAGCAATTGGTCAGTCGGACAAACAATTGATTATTTAAGAGAAAATAAAGATCTTCCTGAACAATTTTTAGAAATTTATATTATCGATAATGAATTTAAACCTCTTGGAACTGTCCCATCGTCAAAAGTTTTAAGAACACCTCGAGAGACTAAAATGGTTGAAATTATGCTGGAGTCTCAAGTTACTATTCCAGTTGACATGGACAGAGAAGAAGTTGGAAGACTTTTCGAAAATTACAATCTTAATTCAGCAGCTGTAATTGATAAAACAAAAAAATTAGTTGGTATGATTACTAGTGATGACATATTAACCGTTCTTAAAGAAGAGGCAGAGGAGGATACTTTAAGATTAGCTGGTGTTGGCGATGAAGAAATTACTGATGGAGTAATTAAAAAAACACAAAGACGATTTAATTGGCTCTTACTAAATCTTTTTACAGCCTTTTTGGCAACATGGGTTATTAGTAAATTTGGTGCAACTATTGAACAAATGGTTGCTCTAGCCTTTTTAATGCCAATAGTAGCTTCTATGGGTGGTAATGCTGGAATGCAAACGCTGGCTGTAACTATTCGTGGCATAGCTACAAATGATTTAACAAATAGCAACTTTTTAAAAATTGTTTTAAAAGAATTTAATATTGGGGTTCTAAACGGAATTATTTTTGCAATAATAAGTGCTTTAATAGTTCAACTTTGGTTTAAAGATTATGTTTTATCTATAATCATTTCTATCTCGATGATATTAAATATGATTGTTGCTGGCTTGTTTGGCATTTTAATTCCAGTGACATTAAAAAAACTTAATATTGACCCAGCGATAGCATCAAGCGTATTTGTAACAACTGTTACAGATGTAATTGGTTTTTTGTCTTTTTTAGGTATTGGTGCATATTTTTTTTACGGCTAAAAATTATCAATCAATCTCACTTTCTTAATATAAAAACATACAAAAAGTTTTAAATTTTTTTTGTTAAAAATTGGACTAAGATTATTTTTATTTCTCAATTCTAAATATTCAATTTTAATATTACTGTTGCTTTTTATACTTTGAAGTAAATAAGTTTTTTTAGAATTTTTTTTTATACTTTTAAATACATTAATTATCTTTTTTGTAAACCTTTGCGCTATTCTAATACTTTTGGTATCAAGTAATTTGTTTCTGGAGGAGTAGGGTAGTGAATTGCTCATTCTAATAGTTTTACACAACACAACTTTTGTTTTAAATCTTCTTTTTATGAAATTTTTAATCAATACATATTGTTGAAAATCTTTTTCCCCTAAAAAAATTTTTTTAACCTTAAGATCTTTTAAAAATTTATTTATAACAGCCAAAACTCCTTCAAAATGACCTGGTCGATATTTACCGCATAATACCTTGTATTTTTTGTTAATACTAATTTTTCTTGGAGTATTTCTTGAATAGATTTCTTTTATGTTTGGTACCAGAACATAGTCTACTTTAAGCTTCCTTAAAATTTTTATATCTTTATCTAATGTTCTTGGGTAATTTTTATAATCATTCTTCCGATTAAATTGCATCGGATTAATGAATATGCTTACTAGGGTTTTGTCACATGTTTTCTGGCAATTCTTCACTAAACTAATATGTCCTTTATGTAAACTGCCCATTGTTGGGACAAATCCTATGCTTGCCTTAAAATTAACTTCTTTATTAAGTTTATTAATACTTTTAAAAATAATCATTTGTGGTAATTGAGTGAGTATAAGATTTTATGATTAAACAAGCAATAATACCTTTGGCTGGTTTAGGCACAAGACTTTTACCTTTAACTAGCGTTTTTGCAAAAGAATTATTACCTATCAATGGGAAGCCCGGAATACAATATATTTTGGACGAATGTATTGAAGCAGGAATTAAAGAAGTTGTCTTTATTATTTCAAAAAAAAAACAAATGATAAAAAATTATTTTCATAATGACATTTTTTATAAGAAAATTATAAAAAAAAAAAAAGATCCAAGAATTGTAAAAGAATATAAGCAAATATTGAAATATAAAAAAATGATTAAATTTGTGTATCAAAATAAACCCCTTGGTACTGGCGATGCAGTTTTGAAGACAAAGAAATATATTAAAGATAAGTTTTTCTTAATGCTTCTGCCTGATGATTTAATAATAAAAAAGAATTGTTCTAGATCTATGATAAAAATTCACAGACGCTACAAATCTTCTGTTATGGCAAGTATGAATGTGAATAAAAAAACAGTTTCAAGATGGGGCATATTTAAATTAACCAAAAAATTAGATAAGAATAATTATTTAATAAAAGATGTAATTGAAAAACCATCTATTGCTAGCGCTCCTTCAAACAAAGCCGTGATAGGAAGGTATATTTTGCCTAAGAAAATATTTTCTAAATTATCAAAACAAAAACCAGGCAAGGGCGGAGAAATTCATATTACGGATGCAATTCAATCTTTAATTAATGAAAACAACAAGTTCATCGCTCATAATTTTTCAGGCAAATACTTAGATTGCGGAAGTATGAATGGTTATATAAAATCTACTTTGGAGATAGCTAAGTCATGAAATTATGCATGATAGGAACCGGTTATGTAGGATTAGTTAGTGGTGTATGTTTTGCAGATTTAGGCAACGAAGTTATTTGTGTAGATAAAGATTTAAATAAAATTAGTTCCCTTAAAAAAGGAAAAGTTCCAATTTATGAGCCTGGTCTTTCAGAGTTAGTAATTAAAAATTTTAGAAATAAAAGATTAAATTTTTCAACAGATCTAAAAAAATCTGTTAAACAGTCGGACATAATTTTTATTTGTGTTGGAACACCTACAAAAAAAGGAGGAAGTTCAGCAGATTTGAGTCAAATCTATAATGTAACCAAGGAGATAAGTTCCTCTATTAATAGATTTAAAATTATTATAACAAAATCAACAGTTCCTGTAACCACAGGTGATGAGATTGAAAAAATTTTATCTAGAAAAAATAGTAAAAAAAAATTTTCAGTGGTTTCTAATCCAGAATTTTTGAGAGAAGGTGAAGCGATAAGAGATTTTTCTTATCCTGATAGAGTGGTAATTGGAACAAATGACAAAAAAGCTGGAAAAATTATGAAAAATCTTTATAGCCCACTCATTTCTAAAGGGGCTTCATATTTACAAACATCTAGAAGAGCAGCAGAATTAATAAAATACGCCTCTAACGCTTTCTTAGCGACAAAAATAACATTTATTAATGAAATAGCAAATTTATGCGAAAAAACTGGGATTAATGTGGAAGATATATCTATAGGAATGGGTTTAGATAAAAGAATAGGTAGTAGGTTTCTCAGAGCAGGCCCTGCCTATGGTGGATCTTGTTTTCCAAAAGATACAAAAGCAATCATTACAACTGCTGACAAATTTAAAACTAACTTATCAGTGGTAAAATCTGTAATTAAATCGAATGAAAATAGATCAAAGATTTTATTAGATCGAATTTATCGAATGTTAAATAAAAAAATAAAGAATAAAAAAATTACTTTTTTAGGTGTAACATTTAAAGCAAATACTGATGATATGAGAGATTCATCAAGTCTTAAAATGATACCGTGGTTATCAAAAAAAGGAGCTATAATAAAATATTTTGATCCTACAGGTTATAAAAATGAATTTTCAAAAATAAAAAATGTTACTAACAAAACATCAATTAAAGATGCTGTTCAAAATTCGGATCTTGTTGTTTTGCATACTGAATGGAATGAATTTAAATCAATAAATTTTAAAAATTTAGTCAAGGGTAAAAAGTTTATTATTTTTGATATGAGAAATTTATATTCTCCTTTAAAAATTAAACAACTAGGTTTTAAATATTATGGAGTTGGAAAATAAAACTTATTTCAACTCAAATATTGCGTCTACTTCTACTGAAACACCTAACGGTAAACTATTTGTACTTACAGCAGCCCTAGTATGCATCCCAGCATCTCCAAAAACTGAAGCTACTAGATCTGATGCACCATTTAATACTTTAGGTTGATCTATAAATTCATCTGTTGAATTAATAAATCCTGTTAATTTTACACACGATTTAACTTTTGATAAATCATTATCACAAGCTTTTTTTACTTGCGCAATAATACTTAACGCACATCTTTTAGCAGCATTATAACCAGCTTCTGTATCTAAATCTTTTCCAATTTTCCCTTTTATTAACTGATCAGCTTCATCAATAGAAATTTGTCCAGATACAAATAACATTTTTCCTGAAACTTTCGTTGCAACATAATTTCCAACAGGTGCTTTTGCCTCAGGAAGATTGATTTTTAATTGTTTTATCTTTTCTTCGTAACTCATTTTGATTTCCTTTTTTTTGATTTTTTTGTCTTATCGTATTCTTTCCGTTTCTCAATCAATATCAAAGCTTCTTCCATTGTCAATTCTGTTGGATCCTTTTCTTCAGGAATAGTTGCATTGAGAGATTTATACTTTATATAAGGTCCATATTGACCCTTCATAATTCTTACAGGTTTTTTATCATCAGGATGTTCTCCTAAATCTTTAATCATCGATGATGACATTCTTCCAGGTTTTGCCTCAGATATTAAAGTTATAGCTCTGTTTAAACCAATTGAAAATAATTCATCTACACTCTCAATTCTCGCAGATTTGTTTTCACACTTTAAATACGGTCCAAATCTACCAACGTTGATTGTAATTTCTTTGCCAATATCTGGGTGTGTACCTAAAATTTTAGGTAGAGAGCATAGATATTTTGCTTTTTCTAAATCTATATTTTCTATATCTAAGCCTTTAGGTATCGATACATTTTTTAAATTATTTTCCTTTTTCTTTGTTTTTCTTTTTTTTGTTTTTACTATTTCATCTTCTAATAATTCGTATTGTAAATAAGGACCAAACCTTCCATTTTTTAAATAAATTTCTTTATCATTATCGTTTTTACCAATAAATTTAGGTTCTGCTAAATTTATTTGTTGAGATGCTTTAATCTTCGAAAGTGGTCTTGTAAACTTGCAATCTGGATAGTTAGAACAACCAATAAATGCACCACCTCTAAAACTATTTTTTAAACTTAATGTACCTTCACCAGAAACACATGTTTTGTTGTATAATTTGCAGTTTCTATCAATTTTACCATCATTATTTCTTTCAAATATTAGATCCCCCAAGCTTTCATTTAACATATCAAGAACTTCCCTTGTTCTAATTTCTTTTACAGATGAAACATTTTTATTAAAGTCTTTCCAAAATTGATCTAATACACTTAGCCAATTTTCTTTTCCTGAAGTTATATCATCTAATTGATCTTCTAATTTTGCGGTAAAGTCATAATCAACATATTTTGTAAAAAGTTTTTCAAGAAATGCAGATAAAAGTTTTCCTCTATCAGTTGGGAAAAATCTTTTATTTACAACGTCTGCATAACCTCTATTGGCAATTACTGAAATAATACTTGCATAAGTAGAGGGACGACCAATACCTAATTCCTCTAATTTTTTAACTAAACTAGCCTCAGAATATCTTGGAGGTGGTTGAGTAAAATGTTGTTCATCTATAAAATCGGATATATTTACTTCTCCTTTTTCTACTTTGGGTAAAATATTTTCATCGTTGTTATCATCATCTAAATTAATTACCTTCATGAAACCATCAAAAACTATTGTTGAACCCGATGACTTAAATATATGTTCATTGTTATTTGACTCAATAATGATTGTTTTTCTATCAAATTTTGCTGGCGTCATTTGTGAAGATAGAGCTCTTGACCAAATCAAGTTATATAATTTATTTTGATCTGAGCTTAAATATTTTTTCATTTTTTCAGGTGTATTACTTATTTCTGTTGGTCTTATAGCTTCATGAGCTTCTTGCGCATTTTTTGCCTTTTTACCCGAGTAATTAATTGGTTGATCAGGTAAATATTCATTACCAAAGTTATCACTTATGAAGTTTCTAAAAACTGGCAAAGCTTCTTTGGATATATTGGTGCCATCTGTTCGCATGTAAGTGATTAATCCTTTAGTTTCACCTTCAATTTCAATACCCTGATACAGCCTTTGAGCAATTTGCATTGTTCTTGAGGCACCAAAACCAAGCTTACTTGAAGCCGACTGCTGTAATGTTGAAGTTGTAAAAGGTCCAGAAGGATTTCTAGAATATATTTTTGATTTAATATCTGTAATTTTATATTTATCGTTTTTTATTTTTTCTATTGCTTGATTAATATCGTTTTTATTTTTGAAACTAAACTTTTCAATTTTTTTATTTTCAATTTGAAAAATATTTGATGTTATTAAATTTCCATCACTTGTTTTAAAATTTACTTTTAAAGACCAAAATTCCTCAGGCTTAAAAATTTCGATTTCATGTTCTCTTTCGGTTAAAAGTCTCAGAGCAACAGATTGAACTCTACCCGCTGATTTTGACCCTGGGAGTTTAGTCCAAAGTATGGGGGAAATATTAAAACCAACTAAATAATCTAAGGCACGTCTTGCCATGTAAGCATTTACAAGATCAGATTCTATTTCTCTTGGATTTTCTATTCCATTTGTGACTGCCTTTTTAGTTATTTCATTAAAAACAACTCTTTCAATTTTTTTGTCCTTAAGTAATTTTTTTTCATTTAAAAATTCTTTAACATGCCATGCAATTGCTTCACCTTCTCTGTCAGGGTCTGTAGCAAGTATTATTTTTTTAGAGTCTTTTGCTACATCAGAAATTTCTTTTAAATATTTTTTAGAAAAACTATCAATTTCCCAAATCATCTTAAATTCATTTTCAGGATCTACTGAGCCATTCTTAGATGGAAGATCTCTAATATGTCCATAACTAGCAAGGACTGTATAATCATTTCCTAGATATTTATTTATTGTTTTTGCTTTAGCGGGACTTTCAACAATTACTAGATTCATGTAAACAAAAAATCATAAATAAGATTGATAGTCAAATTAATAAATTTTTGATTTAGATTCTGTATTATTTCTCAAGCGTTTTATATTTTCTCTATGTGTGAAAAAAATCAAAATGAACATCATAAAGTAAAAATAGTAGTCAGAATTAGAATTATAAAAAAACTGAAAAATTGGAATTGTTAAACTTGCAAGTAGAGAACTTAATGATGAAAATTTAAAGAGTATAAAAATAGAAATCCAGACGACTCCAAAAATTAAAGCAGAAAAAATATCCAAACAACAAAGAATTCCAAGATAAGATGCAACACCTTTACCACCTTTAAATTTTAACCAAATAGGGAAGACGTGTCCTATAAAAATTGACAATGCAGATATATACAAATAATCGTTCATGAAAAATTTTATATATAAAATTGGAAGAACAGCTTTTAATATATCGAGAACCAAAGTTGAGTAACCTAAAATTTTGTTACCAGATCTTAATACATTTGTTGCACCAATATTACCAGATCCTATTTCACGGATATCTTTTTTTAAAAAAATTTTAGTTAAAAGTAACCCAACGGGTATGGATCCAAATAAATAACTTACTAGTATAATTAAAAATAACTCAAAATTTAACATTTATATAGTTCTATACCTTTAATATATGTATTAAGCACTTTACCTTGAAGTTTTTTATCTTCTATGCATGTATTTTTAGATTTACTTATCATATTTTCTTTTTTTACTATCCATGGTTTAAATAAATCAACTATACAAAAGTCAGCATCATTTCCTATAGATAAACTTCCTTTGTCTATTTTTAATATTTTTGCAGGATTACTTGTTAAACACTGAATTATTTTAGATAGTTTTATAGACTCATTGTGAAATAACTCTAAAGCGAGGGATAATAAAGTTTCTATACCCGATGCTCCAGTTGCAGCTTGTGAGAACGTTAATCTTTTTGATTCTTCGTCTTCAGGTTTGTGATCTGAAACTATGACTTCAATTAAATCTTGATTAATACCTTTTATTAATGAAAGTCTATCATCCTCAGTTCGAAGTGGTGGAGAAAGTTTTAAAAAAGTTCTAAAATCTCCAATGTCATTTTCGTTAAGTGATAAATTGTTAATAGAAACCCCAGTTGTAAAGTTTACGTTATCTTTGCCTCTTTTGATTACTTCCAAAGATTTTGCTGAAGATATTTGTGAAATATGATATCTGCAATTATAATCCTGAAGTAAACTTAAGTCTCTTTCTACAATTATTTTCTCTGCATAATCTGGTATACCATGTAGACCCAATTTAGTTGCGATAATCCCATCATTAACCTGGCCGTTTTTTGCTAATTCGAAATCTTCAGCATGTTGTATGATTAATGAGTTCAAATCGTAAGCAGATTTCATTATTCTAGACATTACTCTTGTGTTTTGAATTGTTTTTACTCCATCAGTGAAACCAATTATTCCTTTTTTTTGTAAAAGGCCGAACTCATTCATATTATTACCTTCAAGATTTTTAGTTAAGGTAGCAGTTGGATATATATTTATTTTTGATTTATCTCGTCCTCTCCTTTTTAAAAAATCAACCATGGAAACGTTATCAATAACAGGTGAAGTATTTGGCATTGTCACAACAGACGTAACCCCACCTGCTAAGGCGGCATTACTTAATGTTTTAAAATTCTCTTTATACTCAAAGCCTGGCTCCCCAACAAAAACCCTCATATCGATTAAACCGGGAAATATATATTTTTCTTTGAGATCTTTGAATTTTTCACGTGAGGGAATATTATTTTTATTTACTTTTTTTCCTATGGCCTCAATTTTTCCATTCTCATTAATAATTAAACCACCTAATTCCTCCACAGAATTAGCTGGATCAACAATGTTTGCATTTAAAAAATATTGTTTCTTCATTTTTCACAAAAAATTTTTAAACAAGCCATTCTTACCGCAACACCTAACTCAACCTGTTCTTTGATTACGCTTTTATTTATATCGTCAGCAAGTTTGGTATCAATTTCAATACCTCTATTCATTGGTCCAGGATGCATAATTATTGCATCTTTCTTTGCTTTTTCTAGTTTGTCAGGAGTTAAGCCATAATACTCATAATACTCTCTGTTTGAAGACAAAAATGAACTACTCATCCTCTCATTTTGTAACCTTAACATCATAACTATATCACAATCTTTCACACCTTCTTTCATATTTGAAAATGTTTTAACTCCAAATTTTTCAATATCTTTTGGCATGAGATTTGTTGGGGCGACTATATTTACTTCAGCACCTAACATGTTTAACAAAAAAATATTTGATCTAGCTACTCTTGAGTGCAAAATGTCTCCACAAATAGCAATTCGCAAACCTTCAATTTTTTTCTTTTTTTCGATTATTGTAAGCGCATCAAGTAAAGCTTGAGTTGGATGTTCACGTCTGCCATCACCAGCATTTAAAACTGAACAATTTACTTTCTGTGAAAGAAGATTTGACGCACCACTATCTTGATGTCTTACTACAATTATATCTGGATGCATTGCATTTAGTGTCATTGCAGTGTCGATTAATGTTTCACCTTTTTTAATAGCAGAATTAGTTATATTCATCGACATCACATCTGCACCAAGTCTCTTTCCAGCTAGTTCAAAAGAACTTTGGGTTCTCGTCGAAGGTTCAAAAAAAAGATTTATTTGAGTTTTTCCTCTAAGAATATCTAATTTTTTGTTTTTACTTTTATTAAGTGAAATAAATTTCTTTGCTTCATCTAAGATAAGTTTTACATCTGAAATAGAAAGATCTTGGATACCTAGTAGGTGTTTTTGAGAAATTTTAATAGCGTTATTGTTTATAGCCATTAAAACCAACTCTATAGCTTTAAAGCATTGATATTGCAAGCTTAATTATTTAAGAATTCAATCGCTCCCTGCAATATAAACGTTGCTGCATTTTCATCTATTTTTTGAACTCTTTTAGATACATTAATGTCTAATTGACTTGATATCTTAAAGGCACCGACAGTTGATAATCTCTCATCCCATAAAGCCACAGGTGTGTTTGTTTTATTCTCAATCATCTTAGCTTTGTCTAAAGCTGATTGAGAAGAGGGGCCTTTACTTCCATCCATATTCAATGGATTTCCCACAACAATAGCCTTTATATTTTCTTGATCAATTATTTTTAAAAGTTCAGTGATAAAATTTTCATGATTAACATATTCTATAGTTTTAAAAGGGGTCGCTATAATTCGTTTATGATCACAGATTGAAACACCAATTCTCTTTTTTCCAAGATCTAAACCAATTAACCTTGCGTTTTTGTCAATTTTAGACTTGAGTTCCTTTAAAGTGATCATATTGTTTTTTTCTTATATAATGTTATTTTTCCTTTAAATTTTATTATCATATGAGCATAGATCTTAAAACAATTAAACATATAGCAAAATTATCAAGAATTTCCATAGATGATAAAAAAGCAAAAGAACTTGAAGAAGATCTAAATTCTATTTTTGAATTTATCGAAGCGCTAAATAAAGTCGATACTAAAAAGGTTGACCCACTGACATCAATTGCAGAAACATCGTTGAAATTAAGAGGCGATGAGGTCAAAACAAAAAATATAAGAGAACAAATCTTAAAAAATTCACCAGACGAAAATAAAGATTTTTTTGTCGTACCAAAGGTTGTAGAATGAGTGATATAATAAATCTTACTTTATCAGCTTTAATTGATAAAATTAAAAATAAAGAATTATCTTCTCTAGAAATTACAAAAGCATATATTACTAGAGCTGAAAAATCGAAAGATTTGAATACATACATCACTACTGATTTTGATAATGCAATTGAAAAAGCCAAAAAATTTGACGAAAAGGGAAATTTTGATTACAAGCTCCCCGGAGTTCCTCTTGCAATTAAAGATCTTTTTTGTACCAATAATCTAAAGACAACAGCTGGAAGTAAAATACTTTCAAATTTTATTCCTAGTTACGAGTCCACTGTAACCCAGCATTTATGGGATGAAGGGGCTATTTTACTTGGAAAACTCAATTGTGATGAATTTGCAATGGGTTCATCAAATGAAACTAGTTTCTTTGGAAATGTTGAAAGTCCAGTTGGTAAAAAAGTTGTGCCAGGTGGGTCATCAGGTGGATCAGCTTCAGCACTTGCAGCTAAATTGACACCAGCAACTATTGGAACTGATACTGGAGGTTCAATAAGACAACCAGCATCTTTTACTGGTACCGTGGGTTTGAAACCAACATATGGCAGTTGTTCTCGATATGGCATTGTTGCATTTGCTTCTTCATTAGATCAAGCAGGACCAATGACCCAGGATGTGTCAGACGCTGCATTAATGTTAGACGTTATAAGTAAGTACGATACAAAAGATTCAACTTCGGTAAATTTTAGGAGAGGCGATTATTTCAAATCATTAAGTTCCAATATTAAAGGAAAAAAAATTGGTATTCCAAAAGAATATAGAGTTGATGGTATGCCCAAGGAGATTGAAAGTTTGTGGCAAGATGGAATTACTTTATTAAAAAAATTAGGAGCAAAAATTATTGATATATCATTACCTCACACTAAGTACGCATTGCCAGCTTATTATATAGTTGCACCAGCTGAAGCATCTTCTAACTTAGCTAGGTATGATGGAGTAAAGTACGGATATCGTTCTGAGGGAGAAAATTTGATCAGTATGTATGAAAATACAAGATCAGAAGGTTTCGGTGATGAAGTAAAAAGAAGAATAATGATTGGAACATATGTTTTGTCATCTGGTTATTACGATGCTTATTATTTAAAAGCACAGAAAATTAGAAGATTAATCAAAAATGATTTCGATGAGGCTTATAAATCTGTAGATGCAATTTTAACTCCCTCTACACCTAACTCAGCATTCAAGATTGGTGATAAAACTGATGATCCTGTATCAATGTATCTTAATGATATCTTTACAGTACCAGTTAATTTGTCAGGACTGCCAGCCATATCTATTCCAGCAGGCAAGGATAAAAATAATTATCCTTTAGGATTACAAATTATTGGTAAAGCATTTGAAGAGCAAAATTTATTAGATATTTCACATTCAATGGAAAAAGAATTAAGTTTCAAAAATAATTTGCAGGATTGGTGGATTAAATGAGTAAAAATAAAGAATATTTAATAAAGAGAGGCAACTCAGAATACGAAGTTATAATTGGTTTAGAAGTTCATGCCCAAGTTCTTTCAAAATCGAAACTATTTTCTGACTCTCCTACAAACTTTGGTGCTGAACCCAACACTCAAGTGAGTTTGGTAGATGCTGCATTTCCTGGAATGCTACCAGTAATAAATGAATTTTGTATCAAGCAAGCTGTGAAGACAGGCATAGGTCTCAATGCAGCGATAAATAAAAAATCAATTTTTGATAGAAAAAACTATTTTTATGCTGATTTACCACAGGGATATCAAATTTCTCAATACAAAGATCCAATAGTTGGTGAAGGTTCAATTTTATTAGATTTACCAGATGGAGAAAAAAAAGTTGGTATTGAAAGGCTGCATTTAGAGCAAGATGCAGGAAAAAGTATTCATGACATTGATCCTCAAAACACTCTCGTAGACTTAAATAGGTCTGGAGTTGCTCTTATGGAAATAGTAAGCAAACCAGACTTAAGATCTCCAGAAGAAGTAAATTTATACATCAAAAAACTTAGATCAATTATGAGATATCTTGGAACTTGTGATGGAAATATGCAAGAAGGATCTTTAAGAGCTGATGTGAATGTTTCAATCAGAAAGACAGGGGATAAAAAGTTAGGCACAAGATGTGAAATTAAAAACGTCAATTCTATAAAATTTATGCAAATGGCAATTGAATATGAAGCAAACCGTCAAGCTGATATATTAGAAGAGGGAGGCTCTATTGATCAAGAAACTCGTCTTTTTGATACTAAAAAAAATGAGACTAGATCGATGAGATCAAAAGAAGATGCTCACGATTATAGATACTTTCCTGATCCTGACTTGTTACCACTTGAATTAACTGACGATTTTATATCAAAAATAAAAAAGGAAATACCTGAACTTCCCGATGAAAAGAAAAAAAGATTTGTAGATAAGTTTAAATTAACCCCATACGAGGCAAATATATTGGTATCTGATATTGAAACATCAAAATATTTTGAAGATGTAATTAAAAATTCAGATATTAAGCTAGCAACAAACTGGATAACAGGTGAATTATTTGCATTACTTAATGATAGAAATTTAGAAATATCACAAAGTCCTATTTCATCTAAAAATTTATCATCTTTAATTAACTTGATTAAAGATGGTACTATTTCTGGCAAAATTGCAAAAACAGTTTTTGAAATAATGGCAAATGAAAGCAAAGATCCAAAAAGCATTATTGACGAAAAGGGATTGAAACAACAAAGCGACCCTAAAGAAATTGAAAAAATTGTAGATGATGTAATTAAAGAAAATCCTAAAAATGTTGAACTATTTAAATCCGGTAAAGATAAATTGTTTGGTTTTTTTGTTGGTCAAGTTATGAAAAAGACAGATGGCAAAGCCAATCCTAAGTTAGTAAATGATATTTTAAAGAAAAAATTGAACTAGCATGAGTTCAAATCTACCTATTAATAAGCAAATAGAAAAATATATTGATGAGCATTCTTTAAGATTACATCCAGTACAAGATGAAATTATTAAACATAACGACACACTTGGAAAAAAAAAGAAATTACAAATTTCAATCAACCAATGTCATTTTTTATATTTAGTAACAAAATTATTTAAACCTAAAGAAATTTTAGAAATTGGTACTTTTACTGGTCTTAGCTCATTAAGTATGTGCATTGGTCTAGAAAACGACTCTAAGATAACCACTATCGATAAAAACAAAGATACTTCATTAGTAGCGAAAAATTTCTTTGAAAAGGCAAAAGTCTCAGAAAAAATTGATATTATTATTGATGAAGCTATTAATGGAATTAATAAATTAATAAGCCAAAAAAAATTGTTTGATTTGATTTTTATAGATGCTGACAAAGAAAATTACAAAAAATATTATGAATTGTCTTTTAACTTATTAAAAAGGGATGGTTTTATAATCATTGATAATGTTTTGTGGCATGGCGAAGTTGTAGATAAAAACAATAAAGAACACTTAACTGAGATAATTCGAGATTTTAATACTTATGTAAATAACGATATAAGAGTTGAAAATATGATTATCCCAATAGGCGATGGCTTTTCAATTTGTAGAAAATTATAATGTATACCATCTTTGGTTTTTATAAATTTAAACAATTAAAAAAGATCAGTAAACTCAAAGACAAACTTCAAAATTTCATAGATGATTACAAAATTAAAGGAACTATAATTATCTCACCTGAGGGGATTAATGGATCAATTTCTTTCCTAAAAAAAAATTCTAAACAAATAAAAATCAATCTTAAAAAAATCTTTTCAATTACAAAATTTGATAATGAAAATATTTCTTTTAATAAATTTATTCCTTTTCATAAGGGGAGGGTGAAGGTTAAAAAGGAAGTTGTTCCAATTGGAAAAAGACTTAAAAAAAAAGTTAAAGATAATCATCTTTCTCCTAAGGAATGGAATAATTTCGTTTTAAACAAAGACACCTATATAATTGATACTAGAAAAGATTTTGAGTTTAGGATTGGGACTTTCAAGAGATCTATAAATCCAAAATTAAATAATTTTAGAGATTTTTCTAAATATTTTAAAAAGTTTAATAAGAATTCAAAAATCGGAATGTTTTGCACAGGAGGTATTCGATGTGAAAAGGCCAGCGATTATTTATACAACAAAGGTTATAAAAATGTTTTTCAGTTAAAAGGAGGTATTATTAATTATTTGTCAAAAATTAAAAGAAAAGAAAGCCTGTGGAAAGGAGAATGTTTTGTATTTGATAATCGTGTTTCTCTGAACCATAGTTTAAATATAGGCAAATATTCAATTTGTGCTGGATGTAGAGAACCTATTTCTGTTAAAGATAAGAAGTCGGTAAAATTTGAAGAGGGTGTTTCTTGTCCTAATTGTTATAATAAATCAAGTGATGAACAAAAGAAAGGATTTAGAATGAGACAAGGTCAAATTGATAAAGCAAAAAAAGAAAAAAAAGATTACATGTTTAAAAAAATTTATAAATAGATGGCTAAGAAGATTAATTTAACAGTGGATCCAATGTGGCAACTTCTAAGGAGAGTTACATTTCCTGCGAGTATTGGATCTTTATTTCAAACCTTCTATAATCTGGTTGACACTTTTTTTGCTGGAAAGATATCACCTGAAGCTCTAAGTGCTCTAGCAAAATCGTTTCCAATTTATTTTATTATAATCGCAATAGGTGTTGGTGTTGGAGCTGGTACTAATACACTTATAGGAAATTCCATAGGTGAAAAAAAAGAAAAAGTTGCTTCATTATATGTTGCTCAATCAATAATTTTTGCAATAGTTATTTCATTATTAGTCACATTTATTGGAATTAATTCATCCAATTATCTCCTTCAATTATTAGGGTCTTCTCCAGAGAATATTATTTTGACTAGGGAATATTTGGATATAATTTTTTATTGCACAGTAATAGTATTGATCCAAATATCTTTAAATGGAACATTAAACGCTCAAGGAGATACAAAAAGTTATAGAAATGTCCTTATATTTACATTTTTTTTAAACATCATACTTAATCCAATTTTTATTTTTGGTTTTTCCATTATACCTGCTTTTGGAATTTCAGGTATTGCAATTGCTACAGTTATTTGTCAACTTATTGGAACAATCTATTTAGCGCAAAAAGTTTATTGTTGTAAACTCAAAGAGTATTTATACGTAAAGTGTTTTATCCCAAAAATTAGCTTTTTAAGTAATCTTACTTTTCAGTCTGTACCAATCATGTTTAGCATGCTGTTAATCGGTGTTGGTATATTTAATGTGTTATATTTTGTAGGAAAATTTGGAGATATTGCTGCAGCTGGTTATGGGGCTGCACTTAGAATAGAACAAGTTTTTTTATTACCAGTCATAGCATTGAATACGGCTGTATTATCAATCGGAGGTCAAAACTTTGGAGCTAGAAATTTTGAAAGAATAAGAGATCTTTATAAAAAAGCATTAATATTTGGTTGCTCATTTATGATCATGGCTGGCTTTATTCTGTATTTTGGGGCAGAAAATCTCCTTGGATTGATTACTGATGATCCAGAAACTATTAAATTTGGATCTTTATACTTAAAGATTGCAGCATTGATAGGCCCTATATATCCAACTTTTTTTATTACTACTGCTGTATTTCAGGCTCTTAAAAGACCCATCTTTAGTTTGTATCTGAGTATATTAAGGCTTACTGCAATTCCTTTTTTATGTTTGTGGTACGTTATTAATATTAAAGGAGGGGGTTACAGCGATATCTTTTATACAATATTAGTTACAAATTGGTTAATGGGATTTGTAGTACTATTTTTTATAGGATCTTTTTTTAATTATATGTTTAAAGATAATAAAAAATATTTTTTTATAAAAAATTAGATCAACTATCCTTTTTCATTTTTTTTTCAAGCCGTCTTACTAAGAATGATACAATTAAAATTAATATAAGATACTCTAAAATCAAAAATGTATATATTTCTAGAGGTCTGTATGTAGTAACAACAAGCTCATTCGCCTTTCTAGTTAAGTCTCCGATACCAATAATCGAAACTAAAGAAGACATTTTTAAAACGTATACAAACTGATTTCCAATAGCAGGTAGTATGTTTCTTATAGCTTGAGGAAGAATGACAAGTCTTAATTTTCTAAAAAAATTAAGCCCTAAGGAACTTCCAGCCTCCCATTGATGTTTTCTAATTGAATTTATTCCAGCTCTAAAAATTTCAGCCTGAAATGCGCTTTCACTTATAGATAAAGCTATAATACCAGATACAAATGGACTAAAACTAATTCCTGTCATAATAGGTAATCCATAATAAATCCATAAAATCAAAACCAACAAAGGTATAGCCCTAACTATTTCGACATAACCTATATTTAAGTATGTTAAAAATTTATTTTTGGCTAAGGAGGGGATGGCAACTATTAATCCCAATATTATTGACAGAGATATTGATACGATAGATATAAAGATAGTTGTTGTAAATCCACTTAATAAAAATTTTAGATTTGTTAAACCGTTAACATTGTTGGGAGATAATATTAACCAATCTAATTCCTGCTTTCCACATGATAATAGGAATAACAATGAGAATAATAAAAATAAGTTTTTCACACTTATATTTATAAAGAATTAATTATTAATAGCTAATTTATTATAAGCTTTTAAGATTGTATTTTGCTAAAAGTTCTTTGAAGAAACCAGATTTCTTTTTCTTATTGATCCAATTGTTAACGTACTTTCTCCACTTATCATCATTTTTACCAACCATCATAGCTAAGAAAGCTGGATTTTTTTCACCATCTGGAACAATTGCTAATTGTGGATATTTAATAACTAATTTGTTGGCTTCAGTTGAACTTGTAATATTACCATCAGCTCTTCCTGCAAGTACTTCCTGGAAGTCTCTTGCCGGTGCCTCTACTGAATTTAATTTTGATTTAGGGAAGAATTCTTTAGCTTTTTCTTCTTGTGAAGTTCCAAGTGTTGTAGCGATAGTAACATCTTTATTGTTTAGAGAATCCCAAGTTGAAAATTTACTTAAATTTTTCTTTAAAACCAGTGGAACAGTTCCATATTTGTAATAAGTTTCTGTGAAACCTGCTACTTCTGCTCTTTTAGGAGTTTTTGTTACACTTGTTGAAATATCATATCTGTTTGAAGTTATTCCAGAAACTATAGTTTTCCATTCAGCGGGAACAAACTTAATTTTTACACCCATGTCTTTTGCAAGTTCGTTCATGACATCAATGTCAAAACCTTTATAGGTATTTGTAGAAGGATCCTTTATAGTCATTGGATCCCAGTCTCCGGTTGTTCCAACTCTTAGCTCTCCATTTGAAAGAATTTTGTCTAAAGAAGAAGCGTTTGCTGAAAATGAGAATAATAAAGTAAATAATAATATGATAATTTTTTTCATAAGTGTTAATAAGATAATTTAAGATATTTTTCTATGCTAACCTTGACGCAGTTAAATTTTACAATAAATTCGCCCCATCATTAAGCCAATCCCATAAATGGTTAGAAAATGATCGTCTTACAAATAAATTTATATTGTTATCACCCAGGTTATGTATGATTACATCAATATGATTAATTATAGTTTGGGTTGTGGATCCTTTAGTCTCTTTGAATTTTGAAAAATCAAATGGACAACTCATTGAGAGCAATTCGTATAAATTATTTCCAGAAATATTAATACATACCCATTGGTCACTTACATTGGTAACAGCTCCATAGTTAAGTGATG
>CACLWW010000014.1 GCA_902610755.1 uncultured Pelagibacteraceae bacterium
AAGAACTATTGGTGCACCACCAAAGTGACTGATGTCATGTTTTTCAATTAATTCAAAAATTTTTTTAATGTCTATGGCTCTTAAACATATAGTTTTTCCATTTAACATTGGAATTGTCCAAGGGTATCCCCATCCATTACAGTGAAACATTGGAACAACTGTTAAGAAATTTAATCTATTAGGCATATTCCATGCAACTGCACTTCCAGTTGACATAAGATAAGAACCTCTATGATGATATACTACACCTTTTGGATTACCCGTAGTGCCTGATGTATAACTTAATGAGATTGCTTGCCATTCATCTTTTGGTTTTTTCCAAACATAATTTTCATCTCCTGTATTCAAAAAATCTTCGTATTCTTTATCACCAATTTTTTTAAGCAAAGACTGATCTGCGTTATCGTCTTGAATATCAATGATCAAAGGCTTAGATTTTACATTTTCTAAGGCTTTATTTACTACTGAATGAAGTTGTCTATCGACTATAAGAACTTTTGCCTCAGCGTGGTCCAAAATATAAGAAACTGTTTTTGCGTCTAATCTTGTGTTGATGGTATTTAGAACTGCTCCAGTCATTGGAATAGAATAGTGAGCCTCAAATATTTCAGGAGTATTAAACGCCATCACTGAAACAGTATCACCCTCCTTAATTCCAATCTTCTCTAATGCACTAGCAAACTTAATACAGCGATTGTAAATTTGTGACCAGGTGTAAGAACGATTTTCGTATACTAGTGCTTCATAATCTGGATATATATCTTTTGCTCTTTCAAGAAAACTTAGAGGAGTTAAAGGTACAAAATTAGCATTATTTTTATCTAAATTTTGATTATATTTGTTCATTAATTAAATTTAGCATTCATGGTTGTGTGGCTGCCACTTGTTCCAACAACATAATGAGACTGTGATCTTGGTAAAATTTTTTCAAAATAATACTTTCCTGTATTAATTTTATCTTCATAAAATTCTTTATTTGAATTTTGTTTTTCAAAACTTATTTTTAAAGTTTTAATCCAAGCAAAAGCTAATGCTGTGTAACCTAATACTTTTAAATAATCGTTGCATGCTGCACTTGCATCATCCTTATTTGAATTGATTTTTTCTCTCATCCACTTCGTAAAAGATACCAAGATTTCTTTATATTTTTCAAAAATGTTTAAAAAACTCTCTAAATTTTTTTCGTTTTTATAATTTTTGATTTCATTATCCATTGATTTTATAAAGTTTTCAAATATGCCTTCTGAAGAAATTTTTCGGTACACAAGGTCAATTGCCTGAACAGAATTTGTACCTTCGTATATTGGTGTTATTCTATTATCTCTGAATAATTGTTCGATCCCTTGATCTTTTGTATAACCATAGCCGCCAAATACCTGAATTGCATCGTTGGTAATTTCTACACCATTATCTGTAAAAAATGACTTAATAACTGGAGTGAGCAATGCAACCATATTTGATGCATCACCTCTTACATCTTTATCATCGTGAGATAAACTTACATCAATTTGCTGTGACAACCAAAAGGCAAAAGATCTTTGGCCCTCAATAATTGATTTCATATTCATTAGACTTCGTCTTATATCTGCATGTTTGATAATTAAATCTGTTTCTCCATTTTTACTGTTGTTTGCTTTTCCTTGCTTTCTCTCTTTTGAATATGCAACAGCGTTTTGGTAAGCAGTTTCAGCAATTCCTAAACCTTGTACACCAACTACAATTCTTTCTAAATTCATCATTGTGAACATGGAGTTCAAACCTTTGTTTTCAGGTCCAATCATAATACCTTTCGAATTTTCAAAATTTAAAACACAAGTTGGTGAACCTTTAATTCCCATCTTGCTCTCAATTGAGTTTGTGCTGACACCGTTTCTAGAACCTACAACTCCATCGTCACTGACCTCAAATTTTGGTACAAGAAATAAGCTTATTCCCTTTGTTCCTTTTGGTGCATCTGTTGTTCTTGCTAAAACTAAATGAATTATATTTTCCGTTAAATCATGGTCCCCAGAAGTAATAAAAATTTTTTGTCCAGTTATTTCATAGGTTCCATTGCCTTTTGGAACTGCTTTTGTTTTTAATAAGCCTAAATCAGTTCCACACTGTGGTTCTGTTAAGCACATTGTTCCGCTCCATTTTCCCTCTACTATTTTTGGAAGAAATTTATCTTTTATGCTTTGCTCAGCATGAGTAAGTATACAGTTATAAGCGCCAATACTAAGTTCACTATATAATTTAAATGCTAAACTTGACGATGACAGCATTTCCTCAAAAAAAGTGCTTACAGTTTTTGGGATACCTTGACCACCATATTTTGGGTCACAAGAAAGGGAAGTCCAGCCATCTTCTATAAACTTTTTATAGACTTCTTTATAGCCTGGGGGTGTTCTCACAACACCATTTTCATACACGCAAGGATTTTCATCTCCTGCTTTAGCTAGTGGTAAAATAAGCTCTTGGTTTATTTTTGCTGCTTCCTCTAAAATTCCTTTAACAAGTTCCGAATTAATTTCTTTGTATTTTTCAATTTCTTTATATCTTTGATTATCTTTAAGATTATCAAAGAGGAACATCATTTCTTCAACTGGTGCAGTATAAATAGTCATATTTTTTCTAATTATCTAGGGTAAGTTAATTTATTTATTTTTGCAAACACGCAATAATCGCATCTCCCATCTCTGAAGTAGAAACTTCTTTTTTTCCCTTAGAAATAATATCTTTTGTCCTTAATCCATCATCCAATACCTTTTGAACAGCGTTATCTAAGGCTTTAGATTCTTTATCTAAATTTAATGAATATTTTAATGCCATTGAGAAACTAAGTATAGTTGCAATAGGATTTGCAATTCCTTTACCAGTTATATCAGGAGCTGAACCATGAACAGGTTCATACATCGATCTCATATTTCCATCTTTGTCTTTAGCTCCTAATGATGCAGATGGTAATAGACCTAAAGAGCCTGTCAACATTGCGGCTTCGTCTGATAGGATATCTCCAAATAAATTATCAGTTACGATTACATCAAATTGCTTTGGATTTCTTAATAATTGCATAGCACAATTATCTGCTAACATATGAGTTAGCTCTACATCTTTATATTCTTTGTCATGTAAAATTTGAACTTCTTCTTTCCAAAGCTGACCTGCTTCCATCACATTAGATTTTTCACAAGATGTAACTTTATTGCCTCTTTTTTTAGCTAAATCAAAAGCAACTCGCGCAACTCTTTCAATTTCTTTTGTAGTATAAGTATGAGTATTAATTCCTTTTCGTTCGCCATTATCTATTGGTTTGATCCCTCTTGGCTCCCCAAAATATATTCCACCGGTCAGTTCTCTTACTATCATTATATCTAAACCTGAAACAATTTCTGGTTTTAAACTCGAGGCGTCCACTAATTGTTTAAAGCAAATGGCAGGTCTTAAATTAGCAAAAAGTTTTAATTCTTTTCTGAGTTTTAGAAGAGCTCTTTCAGGTTTTTTTGAGAATTCTAGCTTGTCCCATTTAGGTCCTCCTACAGCACCAAGTATTACTGCTTCACTCTCTAAAGCTTTATAAAACACTTCATCTGTTATGGGTGTCTTGTATTTATCATATGCTGCTCCACCAACAAGATCTTCATCAATTTCAAAATCTAGGGATTTGTTTTTGTTAAACCAATGAATAATTTTTTTAACTTCCGCAATAACCTCAGGACCTATTCCATCTCCTGGTAAAAGAAGAATTTTTCTTTTTTTAACTTTAATCATTAAAAATCCAAGGCCTTACTGACTTAACCTTTTTTTCAAACTCGTTGATATGAGATGATTTTTCTAAAGATAAAGCAATATCATCTAGACCTTCAATCAAGCATTTCTTTTTAAAGGGATCTATTTTAAATTTTAATTCATTGTTTCCAAAAATAATTTTTTCTTCCTTTAAATCAATTTCAATTTCTTCTTTTCTTTTTGAATATTCGGATAACTCTTTTATTTTTTCTTCATCGAGAATTATCGGCAAAATACCATTTTTAAAACAATTATTATAGAAAATGTCGGCATAACTTGAGCTTATTACACATGTTATTCCAAAGTCTAAAAGTGCCCACGGAGCATGTTCTCTCGATGATCCACAGCCAAAATTATTTCCGGCTATTAAAATTTTTGAATTGTTGTATGGGGATTTGTTTAATATAAAATTATCTATATTTTTTCCATCATCGTCGTACCTCATCTCGTGAAATAAGTTTTTTCCTAATCCTGTACGTTTAATAGTTTTTAAAAACTGTTTAGGAATAATCATATCCGTATCTATATTTACAATCGGTAAATAGGCTGGAATACTTTTAAGTGAAGTAAATTTTTTCATTAGTTTTGATATTTTCTAACATCATCTAAATTTCCTGCAATAGCAGCAGCTGCTGCCATACCTGGACTTACTAAATGGGTTCTTCCTCCTCTTCCCTGTCTTCCTTCGAAGTTTCTATTAGAAGTGGACGCACATCTTTCTTGAGGTTTTAGTTTATCAGCATTCATCGCTAAACACATTGAACATCCTGGCTCTCTCCATTCAAAACCAGACTCTATGAATATTTTATCTAAACCTTCTTGCTCAGCTTGTTCTTTAACTAAACCAGAACCAGGGACGACCATTCCATGTACATGTGAAGCTTTTTTCTTGTTCTTTAATATTTGTGCAGCCTCTCTCAAGTCTTCAATTCTCCCGTTCGTACAACTTCCAATAAAAACTTTATCAATTTTAATGTCTTGAACTTTCACATCAGGTTTAAGCCCCATATAATCAAGCGATCTATTAATTGAATTCTTTTTATCAATATTTTTTTCATTTTCTGGATTAGGGATTTTTCCATTAATTGAAACTACATCCTCGGGCGAAGTTCCCCATGTAACCATAGGCGCTATTTCATCGCCTTTTAAATTAATTTCTTTATCAAATTTTGCATCACTATCACTTTTTAATTTACTCCAATAATCAAGAGCTTTTTCCCAGTTTTCTTTTTTTGGAGACATTGGTCTATCTTTTAAATAATCAAAAATCTTTTCATCAGGTTGAATTAATCCCGCTCTAGCCCCACCCTCTATAGACATGTTACAAATAGTCATTCTCTGTTCGACAGAAAGATTTGATATGACTGAACCAGCATATTCTAATACACATCCCGTTCCTCCAGCTGTTCCTATTCTTCCAATAATTTGAAGAATTACATCTTTTGAAGTTACTCCTAAAGGAAGTTTTCCATTAACATTAATTCTAAAATTCTTTGCTTTTTTCTGAACAAGAGTTTGTGTTGCTAAAACGTGTTCAACTTCTGAAGTTCCTATTCCAAACGCTAAGGCCCCGAAAGCGCCGTGAGTTGCGGTGTGACTGTCTCCGCAAACAATAACTGTTCCTGGTTGAGTAAAGCCTTGCTCAGGTCCTACTATATGAACTATTCCTTGTCTTTTATCATTCATTCCAAAAAGTTTGATATCAAAATCTTTGCAATTTTTTTCAAGTGTTTCTACTTGAATTCTAGAGTCGTTGTCATCAATTCCTTTAGATCTATCGGTTGTAGGTATATTATGATCAACAACAGCAAGGGTTAAGTTTGGATGTCTTACATCTCTTTTGCTATTTCTAAGTCCTTCAAAAGCTTGTGGGCTAGTCACCTCATGTATTAAATGTCTGTCCACAAATAGTAAAGATGTTCCATCATCCTGTTGGTGGACTAGGTGATCACTCCAGATTTTATCGTATAAAGTCTTTGGCATTTAAAAAAAGATTATTTTTTTAATTCAGTAGAAATCTTACTATCTTCTTTTTTCTCTTCAAGTTTTTTGGGTGTCTCAGCGGCTTTTGTTTCAGCTTTTTCCTCAGTATTCTTTTGTTCTGTTGCTGGTAACACATTTTCTTCTGTAACTTGCTCAGGTTTAGCTTCAATATCAATACCAATTTTCTTTTTGATCTTTTCTGCAATTCTTGCTGATTTACCGGTTCTTTCTCTTAGATAATATAATTTTGCACGTCTTACTTTGCCAGATCTTATAACTTTGATTGTATCAACTATTGGACTGTAAAGAGCAAAAGTTCTTTCAACACCCTCTCCAAAAGAAATTTTTCTAACTGTAAAGGATGAATTTAAGTCTCTATTTTTTTTCGCTATGCAAACACCTTCAAAATACTGAATTCTATCTCTTTTTCCTTCAGTAATTTTTACACCAACTTTTATAATATCTCCTGGAAAAAACTCTGGGAGTTTTTTTTCAGCTGAAATTTTTTTAACATTTGCTTTATTTATGTCTTCTATATTTTTCATGTTTAAATTTTGCAATTTTAATCCTTTTTATATTTTTGCCATAAATCTGGTCTTCGGTGCCGTGTTATAGCCTCAGATTGTGATAAACGCCAGCTTTTAATTTTATTATGATCTCCAGATAAAAGTATGTCAGGAACACTTAATTTCTCCCATATTTGAGGTTTGGTATATTGTGGATACTCCAAAAGCCCATTTTCAAAACTTTCATCTTTTGTAGAATTTAGATTTCCTAATACTCCAGGCACTAATCTTAAAACTGTGTCTAAAACAACAAAAGAAGCCATCTCTCCTCCAGAAAGGATAAAGTCACCTATACTTATCTCCTCTACATTTCTTGAGTCTAGAACTCGTTGATCAACTCCCTCGAAGTGCCCACATAAAATATTAACTTTGTTTTTTTTAACAATATCCTTTGCAATATCTTGATTAAAAATTTTACCCTTTGGTGTTAGATAATAAACTGTTTCTTTTTCATCCAAATTTGCGTCCAAAGATTTTGCTACTACATCCGGTCTCATTAACATGCCTACACCACCACCATATGGAGTATCATCAACAGTTTTATGTTTATCATCTGCGTAATCCCTAATATTTATAAGTTTTAAATCCCAAAGCTTTTTTTCAAAAGCTTTTTTGCAAATACCTATTTCGAAGGGTCCTGGAAAATATTCAGGATACAAAGTAAAAATTTTCGCTTGAAACATAGTTATTTTTTCTTTTCTTCCTTAGGGGCCTCTGCTTTCTTTTCTTCTTTTGGTGCTTCAGCTTTTTTCTCTTCTTTAGGTGCATCCGCTTTCTTTTCTACTTTTGGTGCTTCAGCTTTTTTCTCTTCTTTAGGTGCATCCGCTTTCTTTTCTTCTTTTGGTGTTTCAGAAGCATCTTTCTTTCTGTCTTTTTTTGGAATAGCTTTATTTGGATTATTTCCTGGTTTAGGCATTTCCATTAAATTATTTTCTCCAAGTAATCGAGCAACTCTAGTTGTTGGCTTTGCTCCTTGGCTTAGCCAGTACTTTATTCTTTCTGACTGTAATCCAACTCTTTCCTTTTTTCTTTTGGCATTAGAGGATTAAAAAAACCTAACTTTTCTATAAATCTCCCATCTCTTGGGAATCTACTGTCTGCAACCACAATTTTATAAACTGGTCTTTTTTTTGTTCCTCCCATTGATAATCTTAACTTTAACATTTGTTTCTCCTTTTTATTTAAGTTGATTGAATAGCTCAGGTGGAATTCCTTTTTCCATTAAGCCTTTTGTATTTCCTTTTGACATCTTTTTCATCATGTCAGACATCATTTTAAATTGTTTTAACAATTTATTGATAGTGGCAATATCTGTTCCAGAGCCATTAGCAATTCTTTTTTTTCTTGAACCATCGATAATTTTTGGATTTTCTCTTTCTTTCTTAGTCATTGAAAGTATTACCGCTTCGTTTTGTGTAATTATTTTTTCGTCAACACCAGCTTGGTCCATTTGTGATTTTATTTTTGAAACTCCAGGTAAAAAAGACATCACGCCCTCTAGTCCTCCCATTTTTTTCATTTGTCTTAATTGAGAAAGATAATCTTCTAAAGAAAACTGACCTTTCCTTAAACTCTCTTCAGTTTCTTTGAGTTTTTCCTCGTCAATTTCGTCTGCTGCTTTTTCTACAAGGGATACGATATCCCCCATTCCTAAAATTCTGTTAGCAATTCTATCAGGATGAAAGCTTTCAAAATTTTCTATTTTTTCTCCAATACCTAAAAATTTAATTGGAACATTGGCAATATGTTTCATGCTCAATGCAGCTCCACCTCTACCATCACCGTCAGCTCGAGTTAATATTATTCCAGTAACCTTTACTGTATTGGAAAATTCTTTTGCAACACTCGCTGCTACTTGTCCAGTTAATGAGTCCGCAACAAGTATAGTCTCTGTTGGTTTTATTACTTCTTCGATTTGTTTTATCTCAGACATCATCTGTAGATCTATTTGAGTTCTTCCAGCGGTATCAAAAATAATTACATCAGATCCATTTAAATTAGCTGTAGATAGGGCTCTTCTGCAAATGTCAGCTGGAATTTGATCTTTTATCACTGGCAAGGTTTGGATATTATTTTGATCACCCAAAATTTTTAGTTGTTCCTGAGCAGCTGGTCTATAAATGTCTAAACTTACCATCATAATTTTTTTCTTATTATTTTTTTCTAAAAATTTTGAGAGTTTTGCAGTTGTGGTTGTTTTTCCTGAACCTTGTAAACCAACCATCATTATTGTTACCGGGGGATTGGACTTTAAATTAATTTCTTGATTGCTATCACCTAAAAATGAAACAAGCTCATCGTGAACAATTTTTACAACCATTTGTCCTGGAGCTGTAGATCTTATTATTTCTTTTCCTAATAATTTTGGTTTAACTTTTGTTACAAAGTCTTTTACTACCTCTAGCGATACATCTGCTTCTAGTAAAGCTTGTCTAATAAGCTTAAGACCCTCATCAACCTGTTTTTCATTTAGAGATGGCGCCTTTTTAAATGTATCGAGTATTCCCTCGAATTTATTTGTCAAATTTTCAAACATAATTTCTTCCAGCAGCAATCGCACCAGTGGGCGAACCCTCGCTGACTGGTGTCGATCTCTTTGTTTCCAAAGACACCGCAAAATGCTGTTTTTGCGGAAGTTGTGAGAAACTATAATAGAGGTTCAAAAAGTCAATAAATAAGTTAAGTATTATTATATGGATTTTAAAGCTTATAAAATGGATGGACTTGGAAATGACTTCGTCATAATTGATCAACGTGAAAAAAAATATGATTTAAACAATTCTCAAATAAAAAAAATTTGTGACAGAGGCAATATTGGTTGTGATCAACTAATTCTTATTAATAAAAGTGATAAATTTGATGCATTTCTCACTTTTAAAAATTCAGATGGCTCGGACTCCGCAGCATGTGGAAATGGAACTAGATGTGTAGCTAGATTGTTATCAAAAGAAAGTTCAAAAAACTTTATTACTGTTGAAACTTCTTCAGGAAAATTAGAGTCGAAAATTTTAAAAAATAATTTGATTCAAACAAATATTGGAAAACCAAAAACTAATTGGGATCAAATACCTCTAAGCGAGGAAATTGATACAAAAAAAATAAAAGTTATGGTTGGTGATATTGAGTTTTTAGGAACAGCAATTAATGTTGGAAATCCTCACATTATTTTTTTTATAAACGAATTAGAAAAGATCGAAATTAAAAAAGTTGGACCGATCTTAGAAAATCATGAATTATTTCCTGAAAAAGTTAATGTTACTTTTGCAAAAGAGCAAAGTAAAAATCATTTTAAAGTATTGCACTGGGAAAGAGGAGCCGGTCTTACAAAAGCATGTGGAACTGCAGCATGTGCAACTGCTGTAGCTGGTGAAATTAATGGTATTTCAAAATTTCCAACTGAAATAGAATTTAAATTAGGAAAAATTAAAATCAATAAAGATGAACAAGGAAACGTTATTATGGAAGGTTCAGTCTCAGAAATTGAACATATTAATATAAATATATGATTAATATTTTTCAAAAATTTAAGGATGGCTTAAAAAAAACTACGTCAAATTTTTCAAAAGGTATAAAAGATATTGTAGTTAACAAAGAAATTGACGATAAAACTTTAGAGGAAATTGAGGAGTTTTTAATTCAATCAGACGTTGGGGTTGAGGCTTCATCAGAGATTAGACAGCAAATAGCTAATAGCAGAATTGATCCAAGTAAAAGTAAACTGGATGAGATCAACAAAATTCTTAAAGAATATATTATCTCATTAATGAAACCTTTAGAAAATAAAAATTTTTTTCATCAATCCAATGAGAATAGAACAATTTTAGTTTCAGGTGTCAATGGAGTAGGAAAAACAACCACAATTGGGAAAATGTCTAAAATATTTCAAAATAATAATAATAAAACAGTACTAGCTGCTTGCGACACATTTAGAGCTGCAGCAATAGATCAATTAGAAAACTGGTCAAAAAAAGTTGGAAGTGAAATAATAAAATCAGATGCAGGAAGTGATCCTGCGTCTGTCGCCTTTAAGGCAATGGAATATTCAAAAAAAAATAAAATTCATACAGTTTTGATAGATACAGCTGGTAGATTGCAGAACAAGAAAAATTTGATGGATGAGTATAAAAAAATTGCAAATGTAGTTAAAAAAGTTGATAACAATGCGCCTCATGATGTTGTTCTAGTCTTGGATGCAACTTCAGGACAGAATGTAATAAATCAAGTAACAGAATTTAATAATATTATCCCTTTAACTGGCCTTGTTATGACAAAACTTGATGGAACCGCAAAAGGGGGAATACTTATTGCTGCTGCAAAAAAATTTAAACTTCCAATAATTGCAATTGGTCTTGGGGAAAAAGAGGACGATTTACAATCTTTTGATACTGAAACTTTTGCAGAAAATTTTTTAAATATAGAAAAATCAATTTAATTTGTTGATAAAATTTTTTATATTCCCTAATAGTTCTTGATCAAAATCCATCATATGATCATCCTCTGACTTAAAATAACTAAATTTTGGTTCTGAAAAACTTTCAAACATTCTTTTTCCCATACTAAATGGAACAATGTTATCTTTATCTCCGTGCATAACGAGTTTAGGGAAAGTTATTTTGCTAATTTTATTTATGGAGTCAAATCTATCTTTCAACAATAAGTTTACTGGTAAATAAGGATAATAAATTTTTGAAAGTTCTACCATTGAGGTAAAAGGGGACTCTAAGATTATTCCTGCAAATGGAAATTTTGAACCAAGGTCCACTGCAACAGCTGTTCCCAGAGATTCTCCGTAAAGAATGATATTGCTATCATCAATGTTGTTTGAATTTAACCACCTTTTCGCTGCCATTGAATCATTATACAAACCTTCTTCTGTTGGTTTTCCCTCATTTCCACTGAAACCTCTGTAAGCAATAATTAAATAATTTAACTCTAATTCAGCTATCTCGTTTAATTTGTAAATTCTATTTTGTAGATTTCCTGCATTTCCATGAAAAAATAGTAATGTCTTATATTTCCTGTCTTTAAAATGGTACCAACCAATTAATTTATTATCTGACTTAACGAACACCTTTTCAATATTATGTGTCAGTTTGTTTTCATCTAAATAGTTATTTTCGTTAGGATGATATAATAATTTTCTCTGCGACAGAAAAATTACCAAACAAATAATTACATAAATAGTAATTAAACCGATTAAAGTACTGAAGATGATCATAATTTTTTTATCAAACATTCTAAGCCTTTTTTCTTACCAGATAAACTCCAAGGAAAACAAGAAATGTTCCATATAAATGGAAAAGTTCTAAGGTCTCACCAAAAAATAATATGCCGTAAAATGCTCCATAGACTGTAAATAAATACAAAGTAAATCCTGTCGTTGTAGCTCCAAGATATTTTTGAGTGTAAGTGTACAATATAAAAGCTATTATTCCTGGTGAAATTGCCGCAAATATAACCCAAAAGAAAAATTTCAAATCAAATGTAGTTACGTTAATAAAATTTTGTTCAAATATATAAAATGGTAACAAGCTTAAAGCTCCAAAAAAAGAGATAGCTGTAAACCTTTCAAAAACATTTAGGGAAGATTTCCAATTAAACAGAAATATAGAATATAATGCCCAGCCTATTGAAGCTCCTAACATCCATAAATCTCCCTTTGTAAATTTTAAAGATATCAAAGTAGAATATTCACCTCTTACAATAATAATTAAAACTCCTAGAAGGCATGATAAAAGGCCAATGAATTTGAAAAAATTCATTTTTTCTTTAAAAAAAAAATAAGAAATTAAAATTATAAAAATAGGTGAAGATGTATAAATAATTCCCATGTTTATTATTGTAGTTGTCTGACCAGCTATAAATGGAAAAGCTCCACAAACTCCACATCCCATTAATCCTAAAAAGAAAAGTTCTTTATATTCTTTTAATAAAATTTTTTTTTTGGATAAAATTCCGTAATTGAACAGCATCAATATAAGAAATACTGATAACCATCTCCAAAAAGCTAGGGAGATAGGAGGAACAAATTCTACACCACCTCTGGCAACAACAAGATTGCTCGCCATAAAAATAGGTTGAATAAAAAGAAGTGTGTAAGGTAAAAAATCCTTTTTTTTCACTTAGTTATTTAGACTTGTCAAAAAAAGCTTCGTAAACCATCATGACAATTGCACAGCCCATTAATATGTAAACAGGCAATACATCAAGAAAACCAATCATCATTGATCTTGTTAATGTAGTGGCTAGTCCTATTAAAAAGAAGATCGCAAAAGACAACCCAACTAGTGTAGTAATTTTATTCATTAAATTTTTTACTTTCTTTTTCTAGCCAATTAGCAACACCTAAAAATCTTTGATCATCATATTTGTCACCAATTAACTGAAGTCCTAATGGTAAGTTATTTTCTCCCTGAAGTAAAGGAAGAGAAATTGCAGGTGTGTGCATATAGGACCAAACTCTATTGAAATCAGCACTTCCAGTGCTTTTCAAACCCTTGTCAGCTACACCTGTACTACAAGGACTTAATACTCCATGATAATCCTCAAAAACTTCTTTGTATGATTCATAACTTCTACTCATAAAATCAACTGCATCCAGGTATTCTTTTGCAGAATTTTTCATTCCTCTAGAAATTGCTGTTTGCATCTCTTTTGAAAGTTTATTTTTAGATTTCTTATAATAAACTTGAAAATTATTTGCTAAATCAGTTTCGTGAACAATCCGATGATATTTATCAATATCTTTAAAATAAGAGGGTGTATCAAATACCTCAATATTTTTTTTAAAAGATTTTATAAAAAATTCAAAGGACTCTCTTGATTTTTTATCAATTTTTTTCCAACTTTCAGTTTTATAAAAAATAAATTTTGGATCAAACATTGGTCCTTTCTTACATTCCTCTAACATAAATTCAGATGAATAATGAATGGTCGCTTTATCATATGAGTCTTTTTTTATTAAAACTTTAGCTAATAACGCAACATCTTCTACAGTTTTTCCAAATACTCCAATATGGTCTAAATGATAGGATGTTCTTAAAACTCCATTTCGTGAAATTAAACCATAACTTGGTTTATAACCAACTACCCCACAGTAAGATGCAGGTCTTATAACTGATCCTCCTGTCTGAGATCCAATTGATAGTGGTGCCATGTGAGATGCTATAACAGCAGCAGAACCACTTGAGGATCCACCTGGTGTTCTAGAATAATCATGAGGGTTTCTAGTTTCTGGGGGAGCAAGAAATGCTAGTTCCGATGTATTTGTTTTACCCATTATAAGGGCTCCAGCAGATTTTAATAAGTCTACTATTTCAGCATTTTGAGACTCAGTTTTACCTTTTCTTAAAACAGTTCCACATTCAGTTGGCATATCGTAGGTTCCAATTATATCTTTAAGTGCTACTGGAATACCATGAAGAGGACCAACTGACTTTCCAGATCGTCTATGTTCATCCGCCTCTTCAGCTTTTTCTAAAAGAAGTTTTTTGTCAAAATGTGCCCATGCCTTTACATCTTTTTCGAATTTATTTATTTGCTCAATATATGATTTACACAAATCAACTGAGTTTAAATCTGAATTTCTAATTTTTTCCGCAATTTCGGAAACTGTTAATGAAAAGATATTGGACATTAAATTTACTCTGCAAATAACACATCAGGTAGCCATAAAGCTATACCAGGAAATATGTACATCAAAACCATTGCAAGAATTACAATCGCTAAGAAAGGCATTATACCTGTGAATATTTGCATTAGCTCTACATTTCTACTCTGAACACCTTTTAAGTAGTAAGCAGACATTGCCATGGGTGGTGTTAAAAAAGAAGTTTGTAAATTCAAAGCAATTAACATTGCAAAGAAATAAGGGTTTACTCCAAAAAACTCAACAAGGGGTAAGAATATTGGAACAAAGATAATTAAAATTTCAGTCCATTCAAGAGGCCATCCTAACAAGAAGATTATTATTTGGGTAATTACTAAAAATTGCCATGGTTGAATATCCATTGCCTTGAAAAAAGTTTCAAAAACTTCATGTCCTCCAAGGTATGAAAATACGGAAGCAAAGGTCCATGAACCCACAAACAACCACATTATCATTGCACTTGTTTTTGCAGTAAGAAAAACCGACTCTTTAAAGTTTTTCCATTTTAAAGATTTATAAAAATATGAAAGTACTAAAGCTCCAAAAGCACCAACTGCTGCAGCCTCGGCTGGAGTGGCAAGTCCTGCTAAAATTGTACCAAGAACTAATATTATTAATGAAAATAATGGAACAAAAGATACTAAAACCTCTTTTAAAATTTCCGCTCTAGGAGGAATTTCTTCAGCGGCAGGTCTAGGTGCTAAAGATGGGTTAAAATAAGCTCTAATAATGACATAAAGAATATACAATCCAGCTAACATTAAACCTGGAAATATTGCGGCTGCAAAAAGCCTTAGAGGTGACAGCTGAGCAATAACAGCATAGACGATTAACATAATGCTCGGTGGAATTAGTATTCCTAAACATCCTCCAGAACAAATTACGCCTGATGCAAATTTTTTATCATATCCAGCTCTTATCATTGCTGGCCAAGCTAGAAGTCCCATTAAAGTTACAACAGCGCCAATAATTCCTGTTGCTGTAGAAAATAAAGCACAAGTTACTAGTGCTGCTACCGCCATTGATGCTGGCAAACGATGAGAAGCTAATCTAATAGCGAAAAATAATTTTGCAACAATTCCTGCTCTTTCAACGAGATAGCCCATAAAGAGAAACAAGGGGACTGCAGTTAAAACGGTGTTATCCATTATCGTATAGGTATTTTGAACCAATAAAGAAAATATCCGATTATCAAGTAAATGATCCATCCTGCTTGGATCAAAGTACGCATAATAACCAAATCCAACTCCCATCGCTAATAAAGTGAATGCAATTGGAAAACCTAATAAGACAGCAAATAAAAATAAACTCATCATTAAAATTGCTATCTCAGGATTTGTAAGTTCAAATAACATCTGCTTGATCGTCCTTTTGTGAAGTTCTCATTAATACTTTTTCTGTTTCCTCAGCGTCTGCTGATAATCTTGCTGGCCAATGACCTGTTTTAATACATATAATTGCTCTACACACTTCGCTAATACCCTGAATTGCTAATAACAATCCAGACAAAGGTATTATAGATTTTGCCATATAAATTTGTATTTGTGCTGGACTATTCCAGCTAGTTTCTTTTATTTTCCAAGCGAGCGCTGCGTATTCGTATCCATAAAATACTAAAGCTAAAATACCTGGAAAGAAAAAAATAAAATATAAAACTAAATCAATCCAACCTTGAACTCTTGTTGGAAATAATCTGTAGATAACATCTCCTCTGACATGCGCTTCAGTGGATAAACAGTAAGCACCTGCCATCATGAAAATTGCTCCATACATTTGTAAACTAAAATCAAAATTCCATAAAGTCGGGCTGTTAAAAGCATAGGCCATTATTACTTCATAACATGTTCCACCCATTAAAATTACTATACACCATGAAAAAGCTTTACCCATAGATGCACTTAATGTATCTGCAAATTTTATGAAAGATTTCATAGTACTACTTTATGTTAAGTTCTACCTAATAATCAAACAAAAAAAAGGGGGCCAAAAGGCCCCCTTAATTTAACTAAGATAAATCTTTAGATTTTAACTTTTCCTAAAGGTCCGAACTCATTTTCATAAGCTAATCTGTAATTAGGCTGGTTCATCAGCAAGTACTTCATTACTCTCTTAGCGTATGCTTTTTGAGAATCGACGACTTTCTTAAAGAAAGCATCTTTCTTATTGAAATCACCGATAACTTTATCCCAACCTTTTAATTGTTGAGCTAAAATTTCATCAGACGTTTGGTTTTGAATGGAGAGAGCCAGGATGTTCAATGTGTTTAGCGATGAATGCTGATAAACTAAAACCTCAAGAAAGATGTGCGTCCACTTCTAATAGAAACTTCGAAGGAAGACAGGGAAGAGGAGGAAGAACCCATTTAGTAAGTCCAGGTATGGCAGCAGCTGCTGCTATTGCAGGAAATTTAGATGATGTTAGAAAATATCAAAACTAATGAAAAAATTTACTTCACTTAAAAGTATTCCAGCCTATTTACCGATTGTAAATATAGATACGGATATGATTATTCCTAAACAGTTTTTAAAAACTATTAAACGTACAGGATTAGGAAAAAACTTATTTCACGAGATGAGGTACGACGATGATGGAAAAAATATAGATAATTTTATATTAAACAAATCCCCATACAACAATTCAAAAATTTTAATAGCCGGAAATAATTTTGGCTGTGGATCATCGAGAGAACATGCTCCGTGGGCACTTTTAGACTTTGGAATAACATGTGTAATAAGCTCAAGTTATGCCGACATTTTCTATAATAATTGTTTTAAAAATGGTATTTTGCCGATAATTCTCGATGAAGAAAAAATAAAAGAGTTATCCGAATATTCAAAAAGAAAAGAAGAAATTGAAATTGATTTAAAGGAAGAAAAAATTATTTTTGGAAACAATGAATTAAAATTTAAAATAGATCCCTTTAAAAAGAAATGCTTGATTGAAGGTCTAGATGATATTGCTTTATCTTTAGAAAAATCATCTCATATCAACGAGTTTGAAAAAAAGGTTAAGTCAGTAAGGCCTTGGATTTTTAATGATTAAAGTTAAAAAAAGAAAAATTCTTCTTTTACCAGGAGATGGAATAGGTCCTGAGGTTATTGCGGAAGTTAAAAAAATTATTCATTGGTTTAACAAAAACAAATCCCTAGATTTTGAAATTGATGAAGATCTTGTTGGTGGAGCAGCATATGATAAATACAAGACACCCATAACAGATGAAGTGTTTTATAAAGCTTTAGAGAGTGAAGCAGTAATACTTGGTGCTGTAGGAGGACCTAAATGGGACAAGCTAGAATTCTCAAAAAAACCTGAAAGAGCTCTTCTAAAACTCAGAAAAGAATTAAAACTTTTTGCTAATTTAAGACCTGCCATTTGCTTTAAACAATTAGTGGACGCCTCGAGTTTAAAACCAGAAATTGTTTCAGGTTTAGATATAATGATAGTAAGAGAACTGACCGGTGGAATATATTTTGGGGAGCCAAGAGGGATCAAACCAATAGATAATGGCGAACGAAAAGGAATTAATACTCATACTTATACTACAAAAGAAATTGAAAGAGTTGCGCGAGTTGCTTTTGATTTAGCTAAAAAAAGAGGCAATAAAGTTACATCTTGTGAAAAATCTAATGTGATGGAAGCAGGTCAGCTTTGGAAAGAAGAAGTTCAAATTTTACATGACAAAGAATATAAAGATGTAGAGCTAACTCATATGTTAGCAGATAATTGTGCTATGCAATTATTAAGAAATCCAAAGCAATTTGATGTAATCGTAACTGATAATTTATTTGGAGATATCCTATCAGACGAAGCCGCAATGTTGACAGGCTCTTTAGGTCTATTACCATCTGCATCATTAGGAGCTAAAGACAAAGATGGAAATATGAGATCGATGTATGAACCTGTTCATGGTTCAGCTCCTGATATAACTGGTAAAGGAATTGCAAATCCTATTGCAACTATACTTAGTTTCTCAATGGCATTAAAATATTCATTAAATTTAGATAAAGAATCTAAAGCCTTAGATAACGCTGTTCAAAAGGTATTGGATGATGGATTAAGGACAAAAGATATTATTTCTAAGGGAAAAAAAGAAGTTTCTACTTCAGAGATGGGAGATGCGATTATTGCGTGTTTGCAAAAATAAATAAATTAACTTACCCTAGATAATTAGAAAAAATATGACTATTTATACTGCACCAGTTGAAGAAATGATGTTCCTCTTTGATAATCTTAAAGATAATCAAAGATATAAAGAAATTGAAAAATACAAAGAAATTAATTCGGAACTTGTTAAAGGAATTTTAGAGGAAGCAGCAAAAATAAACCAAGAGCTTATTTTACCACTAGCTAAAGCAGGAGATGAAAATCCTTGCGTGTATGAAAATGGTGTTGTGAGAACACCCCCAGGCTATAAAGAAGTCTATAAAAAGTTTATAGAAGATGGCTGGACTTCCCTTTCTTGTGACCCAAAATATGGTGGTCAAGGTATCCCAAAAACTGTAAGCACTTTTTTTGAGGAAATGCTGTCATCGTCAAGTTTAGCATTTAAATTATATAGTGAACTTAGTATTGGCGCTTATAACTGTATACTTACTCATGCTGAGCAAAGCATAAAAGATAAATTTCTTCCAAAAATAGTAGAGGGAAAATGGAGCGGAACAATGTGCTTAACAGAACCACAGTGTGGAACTGATTTAGGCTTATTAAAAACAAAAGCAGTTCCAAAAGGCAATGGAACCTATGAAATAACTGGACAAAAAATTTTTATTACTTCTGGGGACCATGATTTAACGGAAAATATAATTCATTTAGTTTTAGCAAGAACAACAGATGCACCAAAAGGAACAAAGGGAATAAGCTTATTTCTTGTACCAAAATTTGAGGTCAGTGACGATGGAGTTGTAGGTTCTAGAAACGGTGTCAGCACAAACTCAATTGAGAGCAAGATGGGAATTAAAGGTTCACCAACTTGTGTTTTAAATTTTGAAAATTCGAAAGGTATTATGATTGGACCTGAAAACAAAGGTTTGAACTCCATGTTCACAATGATGAATTTAGAAAGAATTGTAGTTGGTGTACAAGGTTTAGGAATTGCTGAAACTGCTTACCAAAACGCTGTTGCATATTCAAAAGAGAGAAAGCAAGGAAAAGCAAACAACAGTAAAAATGGAGAAACAGATTTAATTATCAAACATGCAGATATAAGACGAAGTCTAATGAATATGAAATCAATTATTGAGGGCCAAAGATCTTTTGCCTTTTGGTTGTCACAGCAAATTGATGTAAGTTTATCTCACGATGATAAAGATGTAAGAGGTGATGCATCAAATATGGTTGCATTGCTCACTCCAGTTATTAAGTCATTTTTTACAGATAATGGTGTAGAAATTACCAACGATGCAATTCAGGTATTTGGCGGCTATGGTTATACAAAAGATCAAGGGATCGAACAATTATTCAGAGATAATAGAATAACACCAATATACGAAGGTACAAATTCTGTTCAGGCAATTGACCTTGTGTACCGAAAAATTTCTTCAGAAGGCATATTTGAAAACTTTATAAAATCAATGGATAATGAAATCAAAAATTATAAAAACGAAAAAAATTTAGAGAGTTTTTTAAACATTTTTGAAAAATATAAAGAAATCTTGGTATCTTTTACGAAGTGGATGAGAGAAAAAATCAATTCAAATAAGGATGATGCAAGTGCAGCATGCAACGATTATTTAAAAGTATTAGGTTACACAGCATTAGCTTTTGCTTGGATTAAAACTTTAAAAATAAGTTTTGAAAAACAAAATTCAAATAAAGAATTTTATGAAGATAAAATTAATACAGGAAAGTATTATTTTGAAAAAATTTTACCAAGATCACAGTCTCATTATGTTGTTGGAACAAGTGGCAGCCACACAACCATGAATGCTAAATTTAATTAATGAACAAATATAATCAAAATTTAGATAAAAATAATGCTAATTTTGTACCTTTAACTCCTCTAAGTTTTCTTGAAAGAGCAAAAGATATATATCCAGATTATGAAGCACTAGTATACGAAAATCGTTCTTACACCTGGTCACAAATTTACAATCGCTGTATTAAGTTTGCTAGTGCATTAGAGAAGATTGGAATTAAGGAGGGTGATACTGTTTCAGTGATGGCGTTTAATACTCCTGAAATATTTGAGGCTCACTATTCTATTCCAATGACTGGAGCAGTTCTAAATACCATCAACACAAGATTAGACGCAAAAACAGTTTCTTATATTTTGGACCACGCTGAGGCAAAAGTTCTTATAGTCGATAGACAACTTCATTCAGTAGTAAATAAAGCCTTAGAAAATGTAAAATCTAAGCCTTTGATCATTGATATTCAAGACGATAACGCAGATCAGTCTTTGCTTAAAAAAATTGGTGATAAAGAATACGAAGATTTTTTGAATACAGGAGATGAAAATTATGTTTGGAAAAAACCAAAAGATGAATGGCAAGCAATCTCATTAAGTTATACATCAGGCACTACGGGTAATCCAAAAGGTGTAGTATATCATCATAGAGGTTCTTATCTTATGTCAACTGGAAGTGCAGTTGCATGGAATATGCCTAATAGATTAAATTTCTTAACAGTTGTTCCAATGTTTCACTGTAATGGATGGGGATACCCTTGGACAATTCCAATGTTAAATGGAAAAACTATATGTTTAAGAGCCATAGACATTAAAAAAATTTTTGAATTAATTGAAAAACATGACATCAGTCACTTTGGTGGTGCACCAATAGTTCTT
>CACLWW010000015.1 GCA_902610755.1 uncultured Pelagibacteraceae bacterium
TAGAATATTTAATGTGTCGCTAAAATCTTCCTTGGTTTCTCCTGGATGACCAATAATAAAATCACTTGAAAATTTAATTGATGAATTTATTTTTTTTAGTTTTTCATAAATCTCAAAATATTTTTCAACTTTGTGGCCTCTGTTCATTAAATTTAAAACTTTGTCTGAACCACTTTGAATTGGTAAATGAACAAATGGTTGTAATTTTTTTGAGTTTGAATAACACTCAATTAAATCATCGGTCATGTCCTTTGGATGAGAAGTTGTATACCTAATTCTCTCAATTTCTGTAAATTTTTCTAACTCATTTATTAAATCTGATAATCTATATACTTTTGATTCACCCTCGAATGAGTATGCATTTACATTTTGTCCGAGTAAAATTATTTCTTTTGCTCCATTTTTAACCAAATCTTGAGCCTCTAAAATAATTTTTTCAAAAGGCCTTGAGTACTCAGGGCCACGTGTATATGGAACTACACAAAAACTACAAAACTTATCGCACCCTTCTTGAATCGTAAGAAATGATGAAACTTTACTAGATGTATTCTTTATTTTATCTAAATAATCAAACTTATCTTTTGTTTCAAATTCTGTAAATTCTGTACGATCCTTTTTATAATTTAAAATTAATGAATTAATTTGGTGATAAGATTGAGGACCTACAACTATATCAATATAAGGTTCTCTTTTTAGCATTTCTTCATTTTCTGCTTGAGCGACACATCCTGCCACAACTAATATTGGTTTTTTCTTATTTCTAAAAATTTTTTTAACTCTACCAACTTCATGATAAACTTTTTCCTTAGCCTTATCTCTAATATGACAAGTATTTATAAGATAACAATCTGCATCAGATTGATTAGATGTTTTAGAAAAGCCGATTTTTTTTACAGTATCAAAAATTCTGTTGGAGTCATATTCATTCATTTGGCATCCAAAAGTTTTAATGAATATTTTATTTGCCATTAATAGAGTTATTTTTTAACACAATAAAGTTCAAGCTTAGAGTCCACAAGTTTATAACCATGTTTTTCAGCTATTCTTTTTTGAATTTTTTCAATTTCTTCATCTGTAAATTCTATTATGTTTCCAGATTTAATATCTATCAAATGATTGTGGTCGTCATTTAATTCATATCTAGCTTTTCCGTCTTTAAAATCGTGTTTCATTAAAATACCAGACTCCTCAAAAAGTTTTACAGTTCGATAAACAGTTGCGATACTAATTTTAGGATCTATATTTGAAACTCTTTTATAAAGTTCATCCACGTCAGGATGATCAGCCTCTCCATAAGTCTTTTTTGACTCAGATATTACTCTTGCAATTGTCTTTCTTTGATCAGTGAGTTTAACACCATTTGCGATGCATTTTTTTTCGATTGAATCTGTCATACTTTATTTTAACTCAAATAAAGTGGTTTAATCAAATTTTTTATCAATTTTTTTTGCCTAAATAATTGTAAAATTTTCTTATAATCTCCATCAACTTTATCTTTATCGTTAAAACCGTAATAATTAAAACCATAAACAAGCTGTAAAGCCTTAATAATTGCCATTGAAGTTCTAATACTTGTGTATTTGCCCGGACCTTGATTGATGAAAACATTCCTTACTTTTTTGAAAGAGTATTGTTTTGTTGTTAAAAAATTCATTAATAAAACAGAAAATTTATCAAAATTTTTTCTACAGTTTTCGTACTCATTAGTATAAATCTTGTCTTTAGAAATGAGTTTAAATAAAATTTTATCACTTGCTGCATCGACAATTAAATCTACGATTTTATTTTTGTTCATTTTTCTTCACTCAAATGCATCATCAGAAGAGGAGACACAATACAATCCGGATGATCAAGGAGTACTATCAATAATGTATCATAGATTTGAAGAAAATAAATACCCATCAACTAACATCAGAATGAATATCTTTTTAGAGCACATTGCCGCTATAAAAAATAATGGTTTTGAGTTTTATAATCCAAAACTATTTGGTGAGGAATTTGATAGTCCTAAAGATAACAAGAAAATACTATTAACTATCGATGACGCCTTTTTATCTTTTTATGAAAATGCGTGGCCAATTATAAAAAAGAATGAAATACCTTTTATTCTTTTTGTTTCTACAGAACCCATTGGAAAGAAAGGTTACATGACTTGGGACCAGATTAAAGAAATTGAAAAAGAAAAATTTGCTTTTATAGGTAACCATTCGCATACTCACGAATATCTTATAAATTTTTCATTTGCTGATTTTAAAGATGATATAAAGAAATCAATTGAAATTTTTAATAAAAATTTGGGATATAACCCAATCTTTTTCTCATACCCTTTTGGAGAATATTCTTTAGAACAAAAAAAATTTATTAAAAAAAATTTTGAATATGCATTTGGGCAACACTCAGGTATCATAGATAGCACTAAAGATAAGTACGAATTACCAAGATTTCCAATTAATGAAAATTATGGAAAAATGGAAAGATTTAATTCAATTATTAAATACTTACCCTTACAATATAAAAATTTCATACCTGAGGATAAATATGTAATGACAAAAAATAATCCTCCATCGGTCGAAATTGAGTTTTTCGAAAATCAAAAAAATATCAAAAATATAAACTGTTTTTCTAATGAAGGAGATGATTGGGGAAATCCAAATATTTTAGTTGATAAAAATAATGTAATGAAAATTACATTTAGAGAAAAATTTACTTTTAGACGAGGAAGGCTAAATTGCTCTTTAAATGAAAATGGTAGTTGGAAGTGGTTTGGCCACCAATTTACAATTCAAATTCCTAAATAATATTTTTATATTTTACGCTAAGAGGAAGTAGCTTTACCTCGTCAAAGTCTTGTAATTGGTTTTGTTGAATAATTTGCTTTAGCACTTTTGTATATTCAGTCCCTGTTTGAGCATAGTTGTCTAAATATTCAGCAAGTTTAAGACTATCTAATTTTTTATTATCATCTCTTAGTTGAGCTCTTATAAATCTAAATTTTTTGTAACTAGAATGTGTATTTAAATTTCTTTGGTAAGCTCTGACTGATGCTTTAAGCACATTAAATTTCATTACTTTATAAGTTGCATCAGTATCCGCTCCAGCAGGTTTGATACCTTCTCCAGACCAGGTCCATTGACCAAAAAGGGCATTACCTTCAATTGCAAATCTTGAAGTTCCCCAACCAGTCTCTTTAGCAGCTTGAGCGATTGCAAGCGATACAGGAATTATATCCATCCTTATTTTTAAAGTGGCAAGGTCTTTGTTAACAACCCCGTACTGTTTAAATTTTTGATTTAACCATTTAATTTCGTCTTTTGAGTTTTTATTTTTATTCAAAATTGAAAATAGTTTTTTTCTATCAATAATAATTCTATTATTTTCCTCAAGAACTAAGGGCAATATAATTTTAATAAATAGGCTTTTTCTTTTTCCTGAACTTTCAATTGACTTCATTTCATTGGGTAATAAGGACAATCTTATAGGTTTAACTTTTTTAGTTCGTCTTACCTCAGTCAAAGAGTAATTAGTATCTTTAAACAATTGTTCAATTGTAGATGCACTTAATCTAACTGTATCGTTAGGCAATTCATCAAACTTGAAAACGTCTTCAAGTATGTTTGATAAATCAAGTCCCTCATCAACATTTTCTTTATCTTTAATACTTTCTCCGCTCAGAACTTTTTGAAAATCTGTTTTTGAATTATTGATTTTTGCATTATTGTTGTTTGCTATTTGATTTTCAATATCAACAGACATCGGTATTATAAAAGAAAAGGTTACTATTAGAAAAGAAGCTAATCCGGTAAGATAAAGAGACTTAAATTCTTCGTATCTGAAATTTATGTTTGAAAAAGGTTTCCTTTTAATTACTATTCCTTGCTTTGATAAAATCCTTTTTAACTCTTTAAACTTTTTTAAATCAAAATTCTTTTTAGTCAAACCTGAAAATAAATCTTTTTTCATATTGCTTCCACTTCTTTAACTTCAGGAACATAGTGACAAAGAAGATTTTGAACACCTTTTTTAAGCGTAAGAGTGGAGCTTGGACATCCAGAACAACTTCCTTGTAACTCCACTATAACTTTACCATCTTTGAAATCTTTAAATTTTATATCACCTCCATCTCTAGCAACTGCAGGTCTGACCTTGGTTTCAAGTATTTTGATAATTGTATTTTTTACACTTGATAGTTCCTCTGAATTTTCGGATCTTTTTTCTGAAATTATACATTCGTTACCTTGGTCATAAAAATCATTGATGTACGAAATTATTATGTGTTTAAGATCTTCCCATTCAGAATTTGCGTCTTTATTTACTGATAAATAGTCATCAGATAAGAAAATTCCAGTTACTCCATTTATTGATAAAATATTTTTAACAAGGCTGACAGATGTCTCACTTTTATCTTTGAATTCAATAGGGCCAACTAATGAAACCTTTTTTTCAGTGAGAAATTTTAAAGAATTGGGATTTGGAGTTTGTTGTGTCTGTATAAACATTTGATTAATATAGTAATTGAAGTCTTTTTTTAAAGTAAAATATTTTTAAAAGCCAATAATTTCTTTAATTTTTTTTACTTTTTCTGAAGCAATTGCTTCAGCTTTTTCACTTCCATCTTTTAAAACCTGAAGAATATGACCTTTATCTAATTTTAATTTTGATATCTCTTTTGAAATAGGTGAAATATTTTCTATCACAACCTCTGATAGTTTTTCTTTAAAATTTGAAAAATTTTTTCCCTGAAATTCATTTATTGTGTCTGTAATTTTTTGGGATTTTAAACTCGAGTATATGCCTATCAAATTTTGAATTTCTGGTCTTTTATTCAAATCTTTTTCATTTTCAGGAAATGATTTCGTATCAGTTTTTGCTTTTTTAATTTTATTATGGATTTGTTCTTCTGTGTCATTGAGATTTATACGACTAGCATCAGATGGGTCTGATTTGCTCATTTTATTTTTTGCATCTTTAAGACTCATAATACGAGAGAATTTTTTCTGTATCAGAGGATCTGGTATTTTAAAAAAATCTTGTGCTTTAAAATCTGTGTTAAATTTTTGAGCAATATCTCTTGTGAGCTCTAAATGTTGTTTTTGATCTTCTCCAACAGGAACATGAGTTGCATCGTACAAAAGAATATCAGCTGCCATTAAAATTGGGTAAATATACAATCCCACGCTTGCTTTCTCTTTATCTTTGCCTGCTTTTTCTTTGAACTGGGTCATCCTGTTTAACCAACCCATTCTTGCAATACAGCTCAGTATCCATGTTCCCTCTGAATGAGCAGGTACCATAGATTGATTAAAAATTATACTTTTGCTTGGATCAATTCCGCTCGCTAAAAAAACTGCAGTCGTCTCAAAGATATTGTCTTTTAATTTTTGGGGGTCCTGTTTTGTGGTAATTGCATGTAAATCGACAACACAATAAATACATTTAGAATCATTTTCAGATTGTAGTTTTACAAAATTTTTAATTGCACCAATATAATTTCCTAAATGAAGATTGCCTGTAGGTTGAACTCCTGAAAATATATTTTTTTGTGGCATCTTAATATCTTATTTTAATATCGCTTAATTTGAAAGCTTTAGTAAGTAAGGATACTGCAAAATAAATAAGAACAGATAAAATTATTAAAAAAAGAAGATAAATAACTTTAAAACCACTATCATATTCTAATTGAACGCTGAAAAAATTAATTGAGTTAAATAGGAATAAAGCCATTAATAAAACTGAAAAACTTATTTTTAAAAATTGTAATATCGATTTAGAACTTAATTTAAAGTATTTCTTATAGTTCAAATAATAATACAATAATAATGCATTAACCCATGATGAAATAGATGTTGCAATCGGAATTACTATAAAACCAAAATCACTAAAGAAGAAGATGCTTATAGAAGCGTTTATAATTACTGAAATTAATGAAAAGTAAAAAGGTATTGTTGTGTTATCCCTAGCAAAAACGAAATTTGACAGAATCTTAATAAGAGAAAATGCAGGTAAACCTAAAGCGAAATAAAATAAAGCATTTGCGGAATTTGCAACCCCTTCTTGATCAAATGATCCATACCCAAATAAAGATGAAACAATTTCTTCTGAAGCAATCAATAGACCTGCCATCGCAGGCAGACTCAAAAAAAGTGAGAGCTCCAATGATTTATTTTGTATTAAATCAATATTTTTCAATTTTTTTTGGGCAATATAAGAAGATAGTTTTGGGAGTATTACAGTTCCTATTGCTATACCTGCAATAGCAAGATTAATTTGATAAATACGATCAGCATAATAAAGATATGATACAGCGCCAGTTTGAAAAGAAGCTATTATAGTTCCAATCAAAATATTTATCTGTGTTACGCCTGAAGAAAAAATACTTGGTAAAAGTTTTTTAAAAAAACTTTTAGTTTTATTATCAATATTTAAATTTATTTTAAATTGAGGCTTATAAATTTTTTTTAATATTAAAATAAGAAAAATCATTTGTATCAACCCAGCTACAGAGACTCCGTAAGACATATAAATTACAAGATAATCATCGAGATAATTGGCATATAACAGTATAACTATTAAAACCAAATTTAAAATTAATGGTGCAGCTGAAGCAGCTGCGAATTTATTATGTGAGTTTAAGATTGCTGAAAAAAAAGACGCTAAACTTATAAATAATATAAAAGGAAACGTAATTCTTGTTAATTCAGTTGCTAAAATAAACTTTTCAGGATCTGACTTAAAACCTGGTGCTATAAGAGAAACGAATAAGGGCATAAATAATTCAACAAGAATTACAAGTCCTAAAAGTGAAAAAGTTAGTAAACTAAAAACTTTATTTGCAAAATTTTCAGAATTTTTTTTGGATTTTGTTAACTCTTTTGCATAACTTGGTACAAAAGCTGCATTGAAAGAACCCTCTGCAAAAATTCTTCTAAACGTATTTGGTATTCTAAATGCAACAAAAAAAGCATCCGCAACTGGTCCAGAACCGAGAAATATTGCAATGAGAATATCCCTAAAGTATCCAGATATTCTGCTTATTAAAGTATAAAAACTAAAAGTGCCAGTTGACTTAATTATATTCATAAATCATATTAGTCTTATTATTGGCTCATTTGTATATATAAATAATTAAAATGAAAAAAAATAAAATTGAACATTACTCAGATAAAGAAGCATTAGATTTTCATAATACTAATAAATCTGGCAAGATTGAGATCATTTCTTCTAAACCAATGACTTCAAAAAGAGATTTGGCCTTAGCATATTCGCCTGGAGTTGCTGCACCAGTAAAAGCAATTTCAAAAAATCCAGATCTCGCATATGACTATACTACTAAAGGTAATCTAGTAGCTGTAATAAGTAATGGCTCAGCAATTTTAGGTCTTGGAAATTTGGGTGCAATTGCTTCAAAACCAGTTATGGAAGGAAAGGCTGTTTTATTTAAAAGATTTGCAGACATAGATTCCATTGATATTGAAATAGATTCTTCAGATACAAAAGAAATTGTTAATTCTGTAAAAAATATTTCAAAAAGCTTTGGTGGAATTAATTTAGAAGACATAAAAGCACCTGAGTGTTTTATAATAGAAAACGAATTAAAAAAGTTATTAGATATTCCTGTGTTCCATGACGATCAGCATGGTACAGCTATAATTACAAGTGCGGCACTCATTAATGCATGTGATATTGCAAAAAAAAATATTAAGGATGTAAAAGTGGTCATTAATGGTGCAGGTGCATCTGCAATGGCTTGTGCAAATCTTTTTATAAATACAGGTGTAAAAGATAAAAATATCACAATGCTCGATTCAAAGGGGGTTATTCATTCTGAGAGAGATGATTTAAATGAATGGAAAAAGAAATTTGCTATCGAAACAAAAAATAGAACTTTAAATGATGCAATTAATGAGGCAGATGTGTTCTTAGGTCTTTCTCAAGCTGGAGTCTTAAAAAAAGAGATGGTTAAAAAAATGTCTAAGAATCCAATCGTATTCGCATGTGCAAACCCGGATCCTGAAATCACTCCTGAGGACGTTGAAGATGTGAGAGATGATGCCATTATAGCTACTGGAAGATCAGACTATCCAAATCAAGTAAATAATTTAATTGGTTTTCCATATATCTTTAGAGGAGCTCTAGATGTAAGAGCTAAAACAATAAATGAAGAAATGAAAGTCGCTGCTGTAAAAGCTATTGCTACATTAGCAAGAGAAAGAGTGCCGGATGAAGTGGTGGCTGCAATGGGTGGTGACAGGCCTCACTACGGAAGGGATTATATAATTCCATCAACTTTCGATCCTAGATTAATAAGTGTAATTCCAGTTGCAGTTGCAAAAGTGGCAATTAAAACAGGCGTTGCAAGAAAAAATATTGAAGATTTCGATATTTATGCTGAACAACTCAAAAACCGATTAGATCCATCAGTGGCGGTAATTCAGGGAATAAACTCCCAAATTAAAAAAAATCAAAAAAAAGTAGTGTTTGCAGATGGAGAAGATGAAAATAATTTGAAAGCAGCAATAGCATTTAAAAATAATGGACTTGGTGAGCCCATCTTAATTGCTAAAGAGGATATAGTAAAAAAAAAATTATATGAAATTGGTTATGAACAAAAACTCGATATTAAAATAATTAACTCAACTGATAAACAATTAAGAGAGAGATATGTTAAATTTTTATTTGAAAAACTTCAAAGAAAAGAGGGTTTATTAGAGAGAGATTGTGACAAATTAATAAGAAATGACAGGGTTATATGGGGGGCTTGTATGGTTTCTTGTGGAGACGCAGATGCAATGGTAACTGGAAATACCAGACGTTATTCTTCATCGTTAGAGAAAATTACAAAAGTTGTAGATCCAAGACCAGGTGAAATAATGTTTGGTCTAAACATGATAATTAACAGAGGTAAAACAATATTCGTCTGTGATACCTCCGTAATTGAGTATCCAGATGCAAATCAATTAGCTGAAATGGCAATTTCTACAGCAAGAGTAGTTAGATTATTTGGTTTTGATCCAAAGGTCGCCTTTTTATCTCATTCAACTTTTGGTCAGCCTGTAACTGATAGAACAAAACGAATTAGTGATGCAGTGCAAATTTTAAAAGAGAGAAAAGTCGATTTTAAATTTGACGGCGAAATGCAACCCGATGTCGCTTTAGAGGAAACTTATAAAGAATTATATCCATTTTCAGAAATCGTGGGTAATGCAAATGTTTTGATAATGCCGAGCCAGCACAGCGCGGCGATATCATTTAAAACAATGAAATCAATGAGTAGAGCGAAAGTAATTGGTCCACTTCTTATAGGATTGGGACAAGCAATAGAGATAGCTCCACTTAGAAGTTCAACTTCAGAAATTTTAAACTTGGCATCTGTTGCCGCATATTCTGCTGGTGTAATTGACTATAATAAAAAAAATTAATTCTTTTGAATCCTTAAGTCTTCCATTAAAAGGATACTTGCTATAACTTTCTCAACATCTAAAATCGACTTAGCTTCATTAACTACCAATTTAAGTTCATCTTTTGTTTCAGCAATACCATAAATATATACTCGTTTTTTATATGTATCTATTTGATAGTTTCTTGATTTGATTTCATTATTAAACATCAAGGCTGTTCTTAATTGAGAGGTAATCAAAAGGTCTTTAGCTGACTGTTTAAAATTAAATTCTTCTTTAATCTTAATATCATTTCTTACTGATCTTACTCCCTCTGTTTCCCAAGCTATTTTGGTAATTTTGAGTTTATCCTCTGGATTATCGACTTTACCAGTTATGAATATTCTTCCATCAAGAACTTTTGATTTTACAGCTAAAAAATATCTTTTGTCCTCTAAAGTAAGTCTGGTTGATAAATTTTTTTGCATTATAGTATCATCTATCTGTGTTCCAATTGACCTTGGATCGACCGCGACCGATACACCAGTTCCAAATAATCCACTTGTTCCTGTTCCAACGCAAGAGTTTAAAAATATTAGTAATAAAAATAAACACCTAATCTTCATTTTTTTTTTCAAGACAATAATTATAAATTGTACGTTTTGGAATATTTCTGTCTTTAAAATAATCTACAATATCTCTAATTGTTTTTTTTGATAACATTTTGTTAATCAATTTCATATCAGATTCGGTTAGATAGTTAAAATTGTTAATTGAATTTTTCTTTTCAGAAAAAATAGCTGTTAATTCACCTTTAATATTTAAATCAATTTTTTTCAAATCACTGACTTTTAATCTAATGAACTCTTCATGCAATTTTGTAATTTCTCTACAAATTACTAGCTCTCTATCACTAAAATATTCTTGAAATTTTTCTAAATTTTTAAGAAATTTTCTTGGAGATGAAAATAAAATTATTGAACAATCAATTTTACTTAACATCTCAAGCTCTTTTTTTAACGCTGATAGCTTTTCAGACAAAAAACCAAAAAAAATGAATTTTTCTGAGAAACCACTTATGGATGCTGTTGCAATAACTGAGGAAACTCCAGGGATCGGAATAATTGGTATATTTTTTGAAACGCATTCTTTAATAAGTATTTTGCCTGGATCTGAAATAACTGGTGTGCCAGCATCTGAAATAAGAGATACGATGTTATATTTTTGAATTTCAGAAACAATTTCTTTAGAAATTTTTCTCTCGTTAAATTTGTGATACGATACCAACTTTGACTTAATCTCATAATGAGTAAGTAGTTTTTTTGAATTTCTTGTATCTTCACATAAAATTATATCCGATTTCTTAAGTATATCTATTGCCCTAAAAGTAATGTCTTTTAAATTTCCTATAGGGGTAGAAACTATGTAAAGTCCCTTTTTAAATTTTTGAGTTTTAGACTTCATTGTTTTAAAAGAATATAATATTTAGTAATGAAATGAAAAATAAAATTAACTTTTTAATATCTATTTTAACTTTTCTAATAATAAGCTCTATTTCGACATCAGCTTCAGAAAAAATAAAAATAGGATTATTATTACCTTTGAGTGGTGAGAATAAGAATATTGGGACTTCTGTTTTAAGATCTGTGAGTATGGCAGTGAATAAGATTGACAGTTCTAAACTAGAGATTCTACCAAAAAACAATTTCGATAATCCTGAACAAAACTATATGGCTGCTAAAGAACTTTACGATAATGGTGTAAGAATTTTTATAGGTCCAATTTTTGAAAAAAATATTAAAAACTTATCAAAACTAAATGATGCAATTTTTTTATCCTTTACAAATAAACTTGAAAAAAAAGGAAACAATATTATTTCTGTTGGTGTAAATGCATTATCGCAACTTGAAGCAATTGAAAAATTTCAAAAAATAGAAGGACTAGGTAAAACAATTTGTTTAATTCCTGAAGATCGTTTCAGAGATGAAATTGAAAAGGGTCTATCTTCAACTAATATTAAATTAAAAAAAAAATATTTTTACGAGTCTGATCCAACTTTGTTAACAAAGAGAATAGAAAAAATTACCAAATACAATAGGAGAAAGCAAAATTTAGCAGACGAAATAAAAAGGGTGGAAGAGTCAGATGAGTTTAATAAAGAAAAAATAATAGAAAATTTAGAAAAAAAGGACACTCTTGGAAAAGTAAATTTCGACTCCGTGATAATTTCTGCCTTCGATGAAACACTTAAAAGTATAACGACATCTTTAATATATACAGACGTTACACCAAAAAGAACATATTTCATTACATTAAACCAATGGTTTGATGAGTCTTTACTTAACGAAGATAGTTCCCAGAATCTTTATTTTCCTTCAATAAATAAAAAAAATTTTGATGAATTCAAACAAGAGTATTTAAAGAAATATTCATCTGAGCCAAATCAAATCTCTTTATTGGGTTTCGATATGGTTGGATTAATTTTTTATCTTTCTAAAGTAAATAATTTCCAATTAAATAATAAAATATTTGATCAGAAAAATACCTTTAAGGGCAAGATTGGTTTGTTTGAAATAGAGGATAAACGTATAAAACATGTTTTAAATTTTTATAAAGTAGAAAACAATAAATTTAAAAAAATCTTTTAATCTTTTTAAAGGCTTTTGCTCTATGGTCAATTTTATATTTATAACTTTTGCTCATCTCACCAAAAGTTATTTTATGACCATTTGGAATAAAAATTGGATCGTATCCAAATCCATTTTTTCCTTTTTTAGTTTTAGATATTTTTCCACTTACTTTACCTAAAGAATAAATTTTTTTTCTATTTGGCCAATAGATAACTAAAGCACAAATAAATCTTGCTGAAATTTTTTTTGTTTTCCATTCTTTATCCTTTTTATCCAATTCTTTGTAGACCCTTTGCATTGCTTTGTTGAAGTCACTTTTTTTACCTCCCCATCGAGCTGAATAAATTCCTGGTTTTTTTTTGAGAACATCAATCTCTAAACCTGAGTCGTCTGATAAACATATTAGATTTGTTTTTTTTGAAAAATATTTTGCTTTAATTAGCGCATTAGATTTAAAGGTTTTGCCAGTTTCATTTGGGCTTTTGAGATTAAAATCTTTAGTTGAGAAAACTTTTACCTTTTTGGGTAATAAATTAGCAATTTCTCTCAGTTTTCCTCGATTATTAGTGCCTATAAATATTTTAGAAATTTTTTTATTTTTCATCTAGTAAATACCAAATTTCTTACCATATAACCTTTAATGCCTGAAGAAAAAAAAACTATTGAGGAAAACGAGGAAGATTTAAATAAAAATAAGTCTGAAGATAATAAGGCTGGACAAGAAGAAGAGATAAGCCCTGAAGAAAAAATAGTTGAATTAGAAGATAAGCTAACAAGATCATTTGCTGAATTAGAAAATCAACGTAGAAGATTTGAAAAAGAAAAAGATGAAGCATTTGATTATGGTGGCATGGTTTTTGCGAGAGATGCATTAAACCTTTTAGACAATCTTGAAAGATCGAAACAATCAATAAATAATGATTATAACTTAGATGAAAATTCTAAGAAGAAAATTATTGACCACATAGAAATTATTTTAAATGACACACTAACAATTTTTAAGAAGAATAATATTGTGCCCGTTGTTTCTATAAATGAAAAGCTTGACCCAAATAAACATCAAGCAATGATGGAGATTGAAGACGACAGTAAAGAGCCTGGAACAATTGTGCAGGAAATACAAAAAGGATTTATGTTAAAAGATAGGCTTTTAAGACCATCATTAGTTGGAGTATCAAAAAAACCACAGAAAACAGAGGAAAAAGAGCCAAAAAAATAAGATATGGGAACTTGTAGATTAAGAAATAGCACATATATGAGTTTTAATTATAAAAAATTATGAGCAAAGTAATAGGAATAGATTTAGGAACTACAAATTCATGTGTGTCTATAATGGAAGGTACACAAGCAAAGGTTTTAGAAAATGCAGAAGGAGCAAGAACTACTCCTTCAGTGGTAGCTTTTACTGAGAATGATGAGAAGCTTATTGGACAGCCAGCAAAAAGACAGGCTGTTACAAACCCTGAAAACACAATTTTTGCTGTTAAAAGATTAATTGGAAGAAACTTTTCTGACCCATCAGTTAAAAAAGATATTGAAACATCTCCTTTTAAGATAATTAACTCAGAAAAAGGTGACGCTTGGATAGAAGCTAAAGGAAAAAAATATTCACCATCTCAAATATCAGCTTTCGTTTTACAAAAAATGAAAGAAACTGCTGAAAAATATTTAGGTCAAGAAGTTACTAAGGCAGTAATTACTGTGCCAGCGTATTTTAATGATGCTCAAAGACAAGCCACTAAAGATGCTGGAAAGATTGCAGGTTTAGAAGTTTTAAGAATTATTAATGAACCAACTGCTGCATCGTTAGCATATGGTCTAGACAAAAAAGCAAACAAAAAAATTGCTGTTTATGACCTTGGTGGCGGAACATTTGATGTATCGATTTTAGAATTAGGTGATGGAGTATTTGAAGTCAAATCAACGAATGGTGATACTTTTTTAGGTGGAGAGGATTTCGATAACACTATTGTAGAATACTTGCTTTCTGAATTTAAAAAAGATAATGGAATTGATTTAAAATCTGACAAACTTGCATTACAAAGATTAAAAGAGGCAGCAGAAAAAGCTAAAATAGAATTGTCTTCTGCAGCACAAACTGAAATAAATCTTCCTTTTATTACAGCTGACAAAACTGGTCCAAAACACATAAACTTAAAAATGACAAGAGCTAAGCTTGAAGCTTTAGTTGAAGATTTGATTAAAAGAACAATGCCACCATGCCAAACTGCTCTTAAAGATGCTGGTTTATCAGCAAGCGAAATCGACGAAATAGTTCTTGTTGGAGGTATGACAAGAATGCCGAAAATAATTGAGGATGTTAAAAACTTCTTTGGCAAAGAACCCAATAAATCTGTTAACCCTGATGAAGTAGTTGCTATGGGTGCTGCAATTCAAGCTGGTGTACTTCAAGGTGATGTAAAAGATGTATTATTATTAGATGTAACACCTCTTTCTTTAGGTATCGAAACTTTAGGTGGTGTATCAACTAAACTGATTGATAAGAATACAACTATTCCTACAAAGAAAAGCCAAGTATTTTCTACAGCTGAGGATAATCAACCTGCAGTATCGATAAGAGTTCTTCAAGGTGAAAGAGAAATGGCTGCTGATAATAAAATCTTAGGAAACTTTGAGTTGGTTGGAATTGCTCCAGCGCCAAGAGGAGTTCCTCAAATTGAAGTAACTTTTGATATTGATGCTAATGGAATAGTAAATGTTTCAGCAAAAGATAAAGGGACTGGAAAAGAACAAAAAATTCAAATTCAGGCTTCTGGAGGATTAAGTGAAGATGAAATTAGCAAAATGGTTAAAGACGCCGAAGCCAACAAAGAAGAAGATAAGAAAAAAAGAGAAGCTGTTGATGCAAGAAATCAAGCAGATACTCTTGTGCACTCAACTGAGAAAAATTTAAAGGAACATGGTTCTAGAGTTTCTGAAGCTGATAAAAAAGCTATTGAAACCGCAGCTGCAGATTTGAGGAATGCTTTGAAAGGAACTGATGTTGAAGCAATTAAAAAGAAAACACAAGATTTAGTACAAGCTTCTATGAAACTTGGTGAAGCTATTTACAAATCTCAACAAAGTGCAAAACCAGCAGAAAATGCTAAAGACCAAAAACAAGAAGGAAAAAAAGACGACAACGTTGTTGATGCAGACTTTGAAGAAGTAAAAGACGAGAATAAAGAGAAAAGCGCCTAAGATAGCAACTATTTGTCTAATTTATTATGGCAAAAAGAGATTATTACGACGTCTTGGGTATAAATAAATCAGCCTCACCTGAACAAATCAAATCAGCTTATAGGAAACTTGCAGTAAAATATCATCCTGACAAAAACAAAGGTGATAAAGCTTCAGAGGAAAAATTTAAAGAAGCTTCAGAGGCATATCACGTACTCTCAAATACTGAGAGAAAACAAAATTATGATAATTTTGGACATGCCGCTTTTGAAAATGGCGGAGGAGGAAGAGGTGGATTTAGCAACTTCGATTTCTCTAGCCACTTTTCGGATATTTTTGAAGATTTTTTTGGAGAAGGTTTTGGTGGTGGAAAAAGAGCAAGAAAGTCAAACAATAGAGGCTCAGATTTAAGATATGACTTATCTATTTCTTTAAATGAAGCGTATTCGGGTAAAAAACAAGATATTAAGTTTTCAACTTCTGAAAAATGTGAAGTCTGTAAAGGGACAGGTTCTAAACCAGGTCATAGACCAAGCACATGCTCGATGTGTGGTGGACATGGACAAGTAAGATCTAGTCAAGGATTTTTTACAGTACAACAAACTTGTCCTCAATGTGGAGGATCAGGAGAAATGATAACTCATCCATGCACTAGTTGTGGTGGTCAAGGAAAGAAACAAGCATCAAAAAGATTATCTGTTACAATTCCAAAAGGTGTCGATGATGGTACAAGAATTAGATTAGCTGGAAAAGGGGAAGCTGGTACTAGAGGTGCAAGTAGCGGAGATCTTTACTTATTCATAAATGTTTATTCTCACGATCTATTTAAAAGATCTGATGAAAATCTGTACTTTGAATGTCCTATATCAATTGCAGACGCAGCCTTGGGGTCTACTATAGAAATCCCAACTATCGATGGAGGAAAAGCTAAAATAAAAATACCAGCAGGGACACAAAGTGGAAAACAATTAAGACTCAAAGGCAAAGGAATGCCCTATATAAGAGGAAGTGGATATGGTGACCTTTATGTTCAGCTAAATACTGAGGTACCAATCTCTCTTAATAAGGAACAAAAAGAGTTGCTAGAAAAATTTAGACAAATTGAAAATGAAAAGTCAAACCCTAGTATAAAAAAATTCTTCGAAAAAGCTAAAAATTTTTGGAAAAACTAAATAATGAGTCTTGAACAAATAGTACCAGCTATAGCATTAATTGCGGTTTTAATTTTAGTATTACCAAGTTTTTTAAGAAGTAATTCTGAAAAAAAACAGCTTTTTAAAAACTTATTTATTTGGTCTATAATTATTTTATCGGTTATGGTAATTTCTTATCTTATTTTAAGATGAAGACTATTAGATTAATTCATAATCTTCCAAGGTCTGGTGGAACAATTATTTCAAAATCTTTAGGAGCTCAAAAAGATGTGATATTATTGAGCGAGATACACCCGAACGGTGTTGAAATCAGCAAAAAATTAGGGGCAAAAAGTCCTATTTTTGACCCAATATTTCAATCTCAAACATGGAACAATTTATTTAAAGAAGAAGAGTATAAAAAAATTTGCACATCAAATTTAAATTTTGAAGAAAAAATTGATCTAATTTATGAAAAAACTGAAATAGCTAATAAAAAATTAATTATTAGAGACTGGGCATTTGTTGATTACTTTGGAAAACCATTTATAGAACCAACATATAAAAATTCTCTTTTAGAAATCCTAAACAAAAAATATGAAATTCTTAATTTATACATAATGAGGGACCCTTTAAAATTATACACGAGCTGTCTTAATAAACTGAGTTTTTTTGGCAAGCATTATAATTTTGATTTTTTTTTAAAAGGATATAGAAATTTTTTTTTAAATATAAATAAAACTAATATTTGCATTTTCGAGAATTTTATAAAAGAACCTGATAAAAATTTACAAAAAATGTGTAATATCCTCAAAATTCAATATGACCATAATTATTTAATTAAATTAAAAGATGTAAATTTAACTGGCGATGGTAACGCTAGAAAATCTCTAAAAATACACAATAATGATACTATCTCCAAAAACAAATTTAATGAGGAAGAGATTTTAAATAAAATTAAAAATCATCCTGATTTCATAAAATTAGTGCAAGATTACAGAGATTTTTATTAAAATGTGTAAAGACTTAATTAAAAAAGTTATAATATTAATATAATGAAAAAAATTAAATTGGCTGTGACTGGTTGTTTGGGACGAATGGGTCAACAAATTATTAAGTCAGCAAAATCAGATAAGAAATTTAAACTGGTAACTGTCACCGAGAGTAAAATAATAAATAAAAAAATATCGGGAATTAAACTTGAATTGAATGATGAAAGTGCTTTTAGAAAGGCAAATGTCATTATCGATTTTACAGTTCCAAAATGTACTTTCCAAGTTTTAAGAATAGCCTCAAAACTAAAAAAAAAGGTAGTGATAGGTACTACTGGTTTTACTAAAAAAGAAGAGGAATTAATAAAAAAGTATGCAGGAAAAATTCCAATTTTAAAAGCAGGAAACATGAGTTTGGGAATAAATCTTTTAATGTATCTTACCGAGATTGCATCAAAATCATTGGGAAATAATTTCTTAAGTAAAGTTTATGAAGTGCATCATAAACATAAAAAAGATCATCCATCAGGTACTGCTTTAATGCTGGGTAAAGGAATAGCAGTTGGCAAAAAAAAAGATTTTTATAAAATGATTGGTAATAAATACTTTAATAAAAAAACGTTTCCATACGGGAAAAAAATAAACTTTAATTCAATAAGAAGAGGTGAGACTATTGGGGAACACGAGGTGAAGTTTTCAAGTGGCAAAGAGATTATAACTCTTAATCACGAAGCATTTGATAGGGCTTTGTATTCTGAGGGAGCCTTAGCGGCAGCTAAGTGGTTAATGAGAAAGAAACCTGGATTGTATTCTATGCGTGATTTATTAGCATTTAAATGAATTTAGATTACACGATTTTTAAAAATTTCCATAAAAACAAAGATATAAAATTTTACACTTATTCAAATTGTCCAATCTCATTACGTATTAAAAATAATGTTTTTTGGGAAAAACATCTTCATGATATTTTTGAGAAATTTATTAATGAAAAAAGTATTGTAATTGAAGGTGGCTGCCATATTGGAACACATACTTTAAAAATGGCTCTTATTTGTAAACATATCTATGCTTTTGAACCCTTTCCTGCAAGTTTTGAATTATTAAATAATAACGTCAAAGTAAATAAATTAGAGAATGTATCGATAATTAAAAAAGGTTTGTCAAACTCAAAAAATATTGTCCAATTTGGATGGATACCTGAAAGAAATCCTGGTGCATCTGGCTTAACTGAAAACCCGATGGGATTACCAGGCACAAACACTTCAAAATCAAAACCAATAGATGTTCAGCTTACCACAATAGATGACTTAAAATTGGAGAAATTAGATTTCATAAAGCTCGATATAGAGGGATATGAACAATTCGCTATACTGGGTGGATTAGAGTCTATTAAAAAATTTAAGCCTGTTATTACATTAGAATCTTGGTTAAACCATAAAGGTCAAATTAATATAAATGAAACAAAAAAAAGGTATCTCAATTTGATTGACCTTGGTTATGAATTTCACCATATATGGGGGCCTGACTTTTTGTTTATACCAAAATAAGTTTTTTAATGAACGAAAAAAAAAGAGCAAAAATAATTTTAAAAGAACTAAATAAAATTTATCCCAATATTAAAGTACCATTACATAGCAGGAATGTATTTACTCTTTTAATTTCAGTTTTGCTTTCTGCTCAATGTACAGATGTAAATGTGAATAATGTCACTAAAAATATTTACCCAAAATATTACAAACCAAAACACTTTGTAAAACTTGGAAGAAGAAAAATAGAAAGACTAATTAAGAGAATTGGTATTTTTAGGATTAAAGCCAAAAGTATTTTTAATTTATCGAAAATATTAATGGAGAAGTATAATGGTCACGTTCCTAAAACTTTCGAACAATTAGAGGAACTTCCAGGTGTTGGGCATAAAACTGCAAGTGTAGTTATGTCCCAAGGTTTTGGTCATCCTGCCTTCCCAATAGATACACATATACATAGATTGGCACAAAGGTGGGGACTTACTAATGGTAAAAATGTAGTGCAAACAGAGGAAGATCTAAAAAGATTATTTCCAAAAAAATGTTGGAATAAACTTCACTTACAAATAATTTATTATGGACGGGAGTTTTGCAAAGCTCGAGATTGCTATGGAATAACTTGTAAAATCTGCACATCTTGTTATCCTAATAGAAAAAAACCTGTCAAAACAAAGAAAGCATAAAATGAAAATTTTGGGAATTGGAAACGCAATAGTTGACGTTATTTGTAAAGTTGATGATGAATTTATTAAAAAAAATAACCTTACAAAAAGTACAATGAAATTAATTTTTGATGAAAAAGAGTTTAAACAATTACTTTCAAATTTAAAAATTGAAAAAACTGTTTCTGGTGGATCTGTAGCCAATTCAATCGTTGGATTATCACAATTGGGAAATGATGTTGGATTTATTGGTAAAGTAAATGATGATGATCTTGGTGGAAAATATGAGGAAGGTCTTAAGACAGAGAATGTTAAATATTTTTATTTTAAAAAGAAAGAAGAGTTGCCAACTGGCACATGTTTAATATTAGTCACTCCAGACTCCGAAAGAACTATGTGTACGTTTCTTGGTACAGCTGGAAAGATTAATGAGAATGATGTTGATGCGAATGCTATCCAAAAAAGCGAAATTATTTTTCTTGAAGGATATCTTTGGGATGAGGGAGACCCAAGAAAAGCATTTGATAAAGCAATAAATAATGCAAATAAAGTTGCTATGTCATTGTCAGATCAATTTTGTGTAGATAGACACAAACCCCATTTTCTAGAATTAGTAAAAAATAAACTAGATATAACTTTTGCTAATGAACAAGAGATTATGTCTTTAATTAATGCGAAAAGTTTTGAAGATGTAATTAATTTCGCCAAAGAATTAAAAAAGTTATTGGTGATAACTAGAGGTGAAAAAGGTGCCGTATCTATAAATGGAAATGAAGTAACGGAATGTGGAATTAAAAAAAACTTAAAAATAGTTGATCTTACAGGTGCTGGTGACTTATTTGCAGCAGGTTTCTTACATGGTCATGTTAACAATATGTCTCAAGAAAAATGCTTAGAAAAGGGTACTGAGATGTCATCAAAAGTAATTCAACAAATAGGTGCGCGAATTTAATTACTTTTTTTTTCTCCTAAAACTTCCTTTTCCTTTTTTTGGCTTAATTACTCTTGGTTTATATTTTTTTGAAAATAAATCTTTTGCAATAAAATTTTTCCTTTTCATCAAATAGTATATCCATTTTTATTACTTTTAATTAAGTCATCATTTCCAAACTCAGCCTTTA
>CACLWW010000016.1 GCA_902610755.1 uncultured Pelagibacteraceae bacterium
CCCATATTTTTACCTATTACATTTGTTAATGATGCATCCACTATAGAGGAAGCTGGGTTGTGATTAAAATCAATTGAAACAAGTTTTTCTTCTGTAATTTCTAAAACTTTTATTTTCTGTTTCTTGCTGAAGTTTTTAAAGGCAGAGTTAATTTTTTCAACAGATAGATCTTTTTTAGAGCAAAATATTAATTCAATTAAAGAAACGTTTGGGGTTGGTATTCTCATTGCTACTCCTTCCAGCTTTCCTTTTAAAGAAGGTATAATTTCACCAATCGCTTTTGAGGCACCAGTTGAGGTTGGTACAATTGATTGACTAGCTGTTCTTGCTCTTCTTATATCTTTATGTGAATTATCTAAAATCCTTTGATCAGTTGTAAAAGAATGAATTGTAGTCATAAAACCTTTTTCAATTTCAAAATTTTCATTTAAAACGTGAGCGACAGGTGCAAGACAATTAGTTGTACAAGATGCGGCAGATATAATTTTATCTTCTTTCTTAATCTCTTTTTCGTTAACTCCAAATACTATTGTCTTATCAGCATTTTTGCATGGAGCTGAAACAATAACTTTTTTTGCTCCATTACTTAAATGTGGGATTAGTTTTTCCTTAGAATTAAATTTACCAGTGCATTCAAGTACAAAATCAACATCATTGTCTTTCCAATTAATTTCTTCTAGCTTATCTATTTGTGAATAATAAATTTTATTACCATTAATATTTATATAGCTTTTTTCTATTGATATATCCGCGTTGAATTTTCCGTGAATACTATCTCTTTTTAGTAAAGCAAAAGCAGTCTCAATGTCAGCTCTATTATTTATATGTTGAATTTTTAGGTTAGAATGATCTTCCTCAAATATTGACCGAACCACCATTCTGCCAATTCTTCCTAAACCGTTTATCCCAATTTTAGTTTTCATAAACTTTTCTTTATTTTTTGTACAATATTTTCAACATCTAATTCAAAGTGTTTATAAATATCTTTATAAGGTGCGCTCTTACCAAAATTATCTATTCCTAAATTTAATCCACTGGTTCCAGTATATTTTTTCCAATAACTAGTTTCCGATGCTTCTATAGAAACTTTAAGCGTATCTTCTTGCAAAATATCTTTTTTATAGTCGTTGTTTTGACTATCAAACATTTCATGGCATGGCATTGATATAACTTTTGAATAGATATTTTCTGTGGCTAATTTATGACTTACTTTTATTGCGAGATCAGTTTCAGAGCCTGTCGCTAATATTGTTACCTTAAGATTATCTCCATTTCTTAAAATTTCATAAGCTCCTTTAGAGCAAAGATTGTTAGTGATTACCTCTTTTCTTACAGGGTCTATTTTTTGTCTTGTTAGAGCGATTACACTTGGTTTATTTTTACTTTCTAAAGCCAACTGCCAACATTCAAAAGTTTCAATGGTATCTGATGGTCTAAATACATTTAAGTTTGGTATAGATCTCAACATTGCAAGCTGTTCAACAGGTTGATGGGTTGGACCGTCTTCTCCAAGACCAATTGAGTCATGAGTTAAAACATAAATTACCCTTTGGCCCATCATTGCAGCCAATCTGATAGAAGGCTTGCAATAATCACTAAATATTAAAAAAGTTCCACCATATGGAATAAGATTACTATGCAGTGAGATTCCATTCATAATTCCACACATTGCGTGTTCTCTTACTCCGTAATGAATATAATTTCCCCCAAAATTTCCCGGCTTAATTATTTTATGATTTTTTGTTTTTGTATTATTTGAACCCGCAAGATCAGCCGAGCCACCAATTAAATTTGGTAGTTTTGAAACTATATCTAAAAATTTTTCTGAGGATTTCCTTGTTGCAATTGGTTCTAGTGATTTTAAATAATCATTTTTTACTTGCTCTATTTCACTTGTAATCTCATCGTTAAAAATATTGAATTCAGGTTCGTATGATTTATTTTTTTCTGCTTTTGAAGAAGCGCTTTCCCCTATTTTTCTCCACTCACTTAAAATTTTTTCAGGGATTTTAAAAGGCTCATAATTCCATTTTAATTTTTTTCTTACTAGCTTTACCTCATCAGTACCTAGCGGGCTTCCATGCGATGATGCTTTCCCACTTTTATTTGGTGAGCCATAACCAATTGTAGTCTTACAAGAAATAGCAAATGGTTTTTTCGAATTTTGAGCTTTTTTTAAAGCGGTAAAAATTTGTTTATCGTTATGACCGTCTATTTCTAAATAGCTCCAACCATAACTCTCAAATCTTTTTTTTGTATTATCAGAAACAGCAAGATTAGTAGGGCCATCAATCGAGATTGAATTATTATCAAAAAGGAGTATCAAATTTTTTAATTTTATATGACCCGCAAAACTTAAGGCCTCATGGCTTATTCCTTCCATAAGGCATCCATCACCTGCCAAGACATAAGTTTTATGATCTATCTTTTTTTTTCCTAACCTCTTTTTTAATATTTCTTCAGCGAGCGCAAAACCCACAGCATTTGATATACCTTGTCCTAATGGTCCAGTCGTAGTCTCTATCCCTGAATTAGAATGATATTCAGGATGCCCGGCACAAATACAGTCAAGTTTTCTAAAGTTTTTAATGTCATCCATGGAAACACTTTTGTAACCAGTTAAATATAAAAGTGAGTAAAGAAGCATAGACCCATGACCAGCAGAAAGAACGAATCTATCTCTATTAAACCAACTAGGATCCTTAGGATTAAATCGTAAAAAGTTTTTAAATAAAACTGTAGCAACATCTGCCATTCCCATTGGCATTCCAGGATGACCAGAATTCGCTGCTTCAACAGCATCTAAAGACAGAAATCTTATAGCATTAGCTAAATCTTTATGTTTTATTTTCAAAAATATTCCTATCTAGACTAAGAGACTCATTAATATATAATTATATATATATGAAATATATCAGCGAAAAAGAAAAAAAACTCGAAGACGCACTTAAGAAATTAAAAAAACTTGATCTAAAAAATGACCAGATATCTGGAGACATTAAAGAATTAGTTGATCAAAAAAATCAATTAGAAATTGAAAAAAATGAATTGGAAAAAAAATACAAAAATTTAAGTGATGAACACGGCAATCTTCAAGTCAAAATCAAACAAATGATGGTTGAAAAAAAAGAAGATAGAGTGAAAAGATTAGAGTTTGACGAAAAAATTGATGAATTAAATCAAGAAACAGATACTTTACTTGATGAGATTGAAAAATGGCAAATGTAAATATTAAGTTTAATGGAAAAGACTTTCTCCTTTCATGTGAAGATGGTCAAGAGGATCATCTCGAAGAGTTAGCAGCAAATTTAAACGATAAATTTGAAAAATTAAAAAATGACTTAGGAAACATAGGTGAAAATAAATTATTATTAATCACTGCTATTAAAGTGATGGATGAGTATTTTGATACCAAAAAAAATGTTGGGAAAAAAAAGCTTGAATTAATCAATCTCACTGAAAAATTTAAAGAGCTGAAATCGCTTGTATACGGTTATAAGGATGAAAAAGAAGATGAAGCAACTAAATTGAACAATGATATCAACAACTTGCAAAAAGAGCTTGATAAAATAAATAATAATTATGATCAATTAATTTCTAATACCGCAAAAGAAATAGAGGAATTTGTTGAGCGAGTTAATCTTAAAAATTAGATTTAGTAGTGAACAAATTTCAATTAAGAAAAAAAATATCTAAAATTCGATCAAAATTTGCCAGAAAAAAAATCAAAGTAAATTCTGATTCAATAATCAAATTGATTGAGCAGAAATCTCCCAACAAAAGAGTTGGATTATATTATCCTTTTGGTGATGAGTTATCTACTTTGGAATTAATGAATCAATTAATTAGGAAAAAATTTATGATTTCTTTACCTATAATTAATAATAAATTTGAGATGTCTTTTTATAGCTGGAGTCCTAATGAGCCTTTAACAATAAATAGATTTGGTATCTTAGAGCCTTTTAAGGGAAAAAAAATAACTCCTTCTACATTAATAATTCCGATGTTAGCTTTTGACACTAACTTAAATAGACTTGGTTATGGAGGAGGTTTTTATGACAGGTTTATTCAAAAAATTGAGAAACAAAATAACTGTGTTAAAATCGGACTTGCTCTTTCTTGTCAAAAAATTAATAAAGTACCAGTTGATAGACATGATAAAAAAATGGATTTCATAATTACTGAAAAAAGAATTTATAAATGAAAATTTTATTTTTAGGTGACATTGTAGGACCATCGGGTTGCATGGTAGTAAAAAAAAACCTTAAAAAAATAGTCGAGGAAAATAAAATAAATTTTGTAATAGCAAATGGTGAAAACGCAGCTCATAATGGAGTAGGTATTACAAAAGATGTTTTAGACAATCTATTTAAATTTGGGGTAAATGTACTCACAACTGGAAATCATGTTTGGGATCATAAAGAAACTCTAAAACTCGTTGAGGATGATAACAGACTCCTTAGACCATTTAATTTAATTGGAATATCGCCAGGAAAAGGATTTGAAATTTACCAAATTTCAAAAAATTTTAAAATAGGTGTACTAAATTTAATGGGAAATGTTTTCATGAGGAAAAGTGAAAATGTTTTCAAAACAGCTGAAAATTTTCAAAAAAAATATCAACTAAAAAAAGATTATGACTTTTTAGTAGTCGACTTGCATTGTGAAACTACTTCAGAAAAAATGGCAATGGGACATTTGTTTGATAGTAAAGCAACTTTGGTTACTGGTACTCACACACACATTCCAACAAATGACGCAAGAGTTTTAAAAGGCGGGACAGCGTATATCACGGACTCTGGAATGTGTGGTGACTACGACTCAGTAATCGGGATGAATAAAGAAAACTCATTAAAAAGATTCTTTAAACAAGACTCTGAAAAACATTATCCATCTTTAGGGGATGGTTCTTTGTCAGGTGTTATGGTAGATTGTGATGAAACTTCAGGACTAGCTAAAAATATTAATAGTATAATTGTTGGGGGTGTTTTAAATAACTCAAAATAATATGGCAGGACATTCTCACTGGGCTGGTATAAAGCATAAAAAAGGTAGAGCAGATAAAGAAAGATCGAAGATTTTTTCGAAACTTTCTAGAGAAATTACCGTGGCTGCTAAACTTGGAGATAAAGATCCTTTGATGAATCCGAGACTTAGATCTGCTATTCAAGCAGCAAGATCCTCAAACATGCCAAAAGACAATATTGAGAGAGCCATTGATAAATCAAAATCATTGAATCATTCAAATTTTGAAAAGATAAGATATGAGGGTTTTGGTAAAGATAAAGTCGCTATAATTGTTGAAGCACTTACAGATAATAAAAATAGAACTGCCTCAAAATTAAGAACAATTTTTCAAAAAAATGGTGGTAATTTGGGTACCCAAGGTTCTGCAGCTCACAATTTTAAACAAATAGGCGTAATTAGAATAGACATAAATGAAATTAAAGACGATAAAATTTTTGAACTAGCAATTGATGCTGGTGCAGATGAATGCTTTTCCTTGGAAAATTTTCATGAGATACATTGCGGTTTTGAAGATATTTATTCTATAAAAAAAAAAATTGAAACTCATGTTGAAAATTTTATATCTACAGATATTGAGTGGATTCCACTAAATAAAGTTTACAGCGAAGGTGAGAATAAAGAACACATAAAAAAACTTATAGAATTATTAGATGATGACGATGATGTTCAAAGGGTTTACTCGAACTTTGGGGAAAAAGATTAAGCAATGTTAATAATTGGAATAGATCCTGGAATTAATGGTGCCATATGCTTATTTAAAGATGGAAAAATAGTGGATGTATTTGAAATGCCAAAAATGGCTGTGGGAAAAAAAAATAAATCACAAGTTAATGCCTCCCAAATATTTAATGAAATTCAAAAAGCTATAGAAGGAGAAGATAAGACGAAAGTAATAGCTGTGATCGAGCAAGTTTCTGCAATGCCAGGACAAGGGGTTACTAGCATGTTTAATTTTGGACAGTCTTTTGGAGTGTTGAAAGGAATCTTTTCTGCAATGCAAATTCCAATGGATTTCGTTTCACCAATCAAATGGAAAAAATTCTTTAATTTAATTAATACAAATAAAGATGCCAGCAGGACAAAAGCTATTGAAATTTATCCATATTTTTCCTCAAAATTGTCAAAAAAAAAAGATGCCAATAAAGCTGATGCGATACTAATCTCTAGTTTTTATTACCAAAACGCCCAATATTAGATTTATTTGATCTTTCGGGTCAAATTGATGACACATTTTAGTGTGAAAGATTTTTCATGGAAGCCGATATAGCATCACAATCTGTTGGACTAGGAAGTTCTGTAGACTTCTCTTTATGGAGCCTATTTCTTAGAGCAGACATAATTGTAAAATCAGTTATCGTTTTATTAATTGCAGCATCAATTTATACTTGGGCGATAATTATAGAAAAATTTAAGTTATTTAAAAAAATAAATTTATCAACCCAAGAGTTTGAAGAAAAATTTTGGAAATCAAGATCTGCCGAAAGTTTCTATAATAATTTACCAGCAAATATTGATGACCCAATGTCAAATGTTTTTAAAAAGACTATGCAAGTTGTTCTTAAATCAAGATCTAGAAGTAATTTGAATGAAAAGCTTTCAGGTTTATTAGAGTCTAATATAGAAAATGAAGTTAACAAGCTTGAAAAAAATTATTCATTTCTAGCCACAGTAGGTTCCACAGCACCGTTTATTGGTTTGTTTGGAACAGTTTGGGGAATTATGAATTCGTTTCAGTCAATTGCAGTTTCAAGAAACACCAGTTTGGCTATTGTCGCGCCAGGTATTGCAGAAGCGTTATTTGCAACGGCTCTCGGGCTCTTAGCAGCTATACCTGCGGTTGTAGCATATAATAAATTTAATAATGACTCTAAAAAATATTCTCAAAGATTAGAAAATTTTGCCAAAAGATTTATCTCTACAATTTAAAGAATGGCCTTTAATTTAAAAAACAAATCTAAAGATCCAATAAGTGAAATAAATGTAACACCATTTGTTGATGTTATGTTGGTTCTTTTAATTGTTTTTATGGTCACAGCACCATTATTGACAGTTGGTGTTCAAGTAGATCTACCAGAAAGTTCAGCGGACTCTCTTCCTGAGGAACAAGAACCATTAACTTTAAGTATAAATTCAAAAGGGGAGATTTTTATTCAAGAGTCTAAAGTTGAGTTTGATAACGTAATTGCTAAAATATTAGCTGTTTCAAAAAACAGAACGGACACAAGAATATACGTAAGAGGCGACAAGACAATCAATTATGGAAGAGTTCTAGAAGTAATGGGGATGCTTTCTGGTTCGGGATTTACAAAAGTAGCACTTATTTCAGAACCTTATAAAGAGAGGTGATCGATAGTGGCTAATAATATTATTATATCATCTTTACTTCATCTATTTCTTATAATTATAACAGCATTGAGCCTTCCTTTTTTAGCAAAAAAACCAATAGATCTTCCGCCGATAATTTCCATAGAACTTATTCAAATAACTGACAAAACATCTATACCTTATGCTCCAAAAGCAAAAAAGATTATTGAGGAAATAAAGAAGAAAGAAAAAGAAAAACTTGTCTCTGAGCAAGCACCCCCAAAAAAAGTTAAAAAAGAAAAACCAGATGCAATACCATTACCGGATCAACAAAAAAACATTGTAAAAAAACCAGAAGAGGATAAACAAAACCCAGAAAAAATTGATGATGAAATTAAACAAGTTTCAGAATTTGAAAAAAAAGAATTATTTGATCCAAACAATATTGCTGCGCTAATTGATAAATCAAAAGAAGAAACTGCAGAGATGATTAAAAGTGATAATAAGATAACTCAATCACAGAGAAAAAGTGTTATTTCCTCTGGCTTGACCTTAAATGAGGAAGATGCACTTAAGGCCCAAATATTTGGATGCTGGAGTATCCCATTAGGCTTACCTTATAATGAAGATCTTCTTGTAAGAATTAAACTAAATTTAAAACCCGATGGTACAATTATTAACTCTGAAATTCTTGATCATGCTAGAATGAACAAACCAGGACAAGGTTTCTATAAAGTTTTGGCAGAAAGTGCTCTAAGAGCAATTAGATTGTGTCAGCCTTTGAGAGTTCCAACTACTGGTTATGAGAGATGGAAAGAAATTCAACTAAATTTTGATGCCAGGGAGATGCTTCAAGGATGAGAAAAATTATTTTTTTAATATATATTTGCATATTTATTTTTAACTGGGGCAAAGCTTGGTCTCTTATAGAAGTGGATATTACCAGGGGTAATCTAAATCCTTTGCCACTAGCAGTATCGCCACTATCTGTTGATAAAAATTCCAAAGAAAAATTTAAAGATTTATTAAAACTTGAAGATATAGGTGTAGAAATATCAAAAGTTGTTGAGAATAATTTAAGACAATCAGGTTTATTCAATCCGTTAGATCCTAAAGCTTTTTTACAAAAACCAGATATTGCCCATGTAAAACCAAGATTTGAAGATTGGGCATTAATTAAAGCTCAAGCTTTAATAACTGGAGAAGTAAAGATAGTTGATGAAAAGCTTAGAGTTGAATTTAGATTATGGGATGTATTAGCTGGTAAAGAAATTATGGCACTAGCTTTTACAACCGTATCAGAAAATTGGAGAAGGGTTGGGCATATAATTACTGATAAAGTTTATCAGAGGCTAACAGGTGAAAAAGGTTATTTTGACACCAGAATTATTTATGTTGCTGAAGAAGGACTTAAAACAAGTCGTATCAAAAAATTAGCAATTATGGATCAAGATGGATTTAACACTAAATATCTAACTTTAGGAAATGAATTGGTTTTAACACCAAGGTTTAATCCAACAAATCAAATGGTTACCTACTTGTCTTATTTCAAAAATTTACCTAGAGTTTACTTACTAGATATTGAAACTGGATTACAAGAAGTTGTTGGTGACTTTCCCGGCATGACATTCGCCCCACGTTTCTCCCCTGATGGAAAAAAAATTATTATGAGTTTTGCTAAAGATGGAAATTCAGATATTTATACTATGGACCTTGAAAGTAGAGAGGTTGAAAAAATTACAAACCATCCATCAATTGATACATCCCCATCATACTCTCCTGATGGCAAATATATTTGCTTCAATTCAGATAGAAGTGGATATCAGCAAATCTATGTAATGAGAAGTGATGGTTCAAAAGTTAAAAGGATATCTTTTGGAAATGGTCTTTACGGAACACCCGTGTGGTCTCCAAGAGGTGATTTGATAGCTTTTACAAAGCTTCATAAAGGAAAGTTTTATATTGGCGTAATGAGAACAGATGGAACTGGCGAAAGATTACTTACAGAAAACTATTATCAAGAAGCTCCCTCCTGGTCCCCTAATGGAAGAGTTTTAATTTTTTATAGAGAGACAAAATCAGACTCAGCAGGAAAAGGCTTTTCAGCTAAACTTTGGTCTATAGATCTTACTGGATACAACGAAAGAATGGTTAAAACCGAGACCGATGCTTCAGACCCATCTTGGTCGTCATTATTAACTGATTAATTATGGTATTTTCAAAAAAAATTAATAATTCCTTGATTTTTGAGCTTGAAAGATCTATCTAGTTGTGAAAAAGTACATAATTAACTTTTAAGGAGCAGTAATGAGTTTAAACAAAATTTTTAGAAATACATTGCTAGTATTTTTTGCAAGTATTCTATTATCTGCATGTGCTGTAAAAACTACAGGCAAAATGCAAGGTGACGTATACACTGGAAAAGACACAGTTGAGTATTTAGCTTCAGGTGTGCCAGACAGAGTTTTCTTCGCAACTAATGAAACAGTTTTAACTACTGCTTCAAGAGAAACATTAAGAAAACAAGCATCATGGTTAAGAAAAAATTCAAAAATAAATGTAGTTCTTGAAGGTCATGCTGACGAAAGAGGTACAAGAGAATATAACTTAGCTTTAGGTGAGAGAAGAGCTAACGCAGCTAAAGATTATTTAATGACTTATGGAATATCTGGAAATAGAATTTCAGTAATAAGTTATGGAAAAGAAAGACCAGTAGACTCTGGTTCAAATCCTTTAGCTTGGTCAAAAAATAGAAGATCAGTAACAGTAAAAGCTAACTAATAATTTACAAATTCAGACCCCAATAACATACGTTGTTGGGGTCTTTTTTTTGCCATCATTATAGATAGAAATTAACTAATGAAATTTTTAGAGTATATTAATAAAAGTATATTATTTTTAATAATATTTATTTTTTCAACTATTTCTTTTGTCAAGGCAGAAGAAACAGAAACTTTAGAAGCAATAAAAACATTACAAAAAGATTTAAAAACTTTAGAAAAAGCTGTTTACTCACAGTCTTCAGAAATAATTACAGCTAACAAAACAAAATTAAGTTCAAATGATGAAGATGTACTTACAAGACATTTATTAAAATTGTCTGAGATAGAAAAACAATTTCAAGATTTGACAAATAAATTTGAAGAAATAAATTTTAAAATCGATAAGTTATCAGGTAGATTATCAAAAGTTCAAGCAGATAATCAATTGAGGTTCCAAAATTTAGAGGGTGAGGACATTGATAAAAAAGTTACATCTAAGAAAAAAATCTTACCTGGCTCCTCTCAACCACAAGATCTTGGTGCAGTATCTTACAAGTCATCAGAAACAAATGAATTAACACAACAAACTCAATCAATAGATACAACTGGAACAGTCATAACAGAAAAATTTGTGTCAGAGGAAAAAATCTTACCTAATGATAAACCAGACAAACAATACGAGTTTGCCACTAGTTTTTTAAAACAAGGAGACTACACGACTGCAGAGAGAGCGCTTAGAGAATTTGTAATGACAAATCCTGAACATAAAATGGCAGGTAGCGCACAATATTGGTATGCAGAAACATTTAGAATTAGACAACTTTATACAGATGCTGCCTCTGCTTACTTAGAGGGTTATCAAAAATATCCTAAAAGTGAAAAAGCAGCTATAAATTTACTTAAGCTTGGAGTATCATTAGTGCAAATTGGAGAAAAAGATCAAGGGTGTTTAATGATTACAGGAGTTAAAAAAGAATATCCTGATGCAAAACAATCAGTTCTTCAAAAAGCAAAATATGAAGAAAAAAAGTTCGAGTGTAAAAAGAAAAAATCTTAAAAATTCAATTTTTAGTCCTCAAATAAAAGATAAAAGAATAAAAAAAATCTACCAAAGATTTGAATTTTTAATTAAACAGAAAGAATTCAAAGGTTACTTAGTTGCAGTATCTGGTGGTGCAGATAGTCTTGCTTTAGCATATCTTTCAAAATGTTATCAAATTAAAAATAAAGATAATAACTTTCACTATGTTCATGTAGATCACAAACTAAGAGATAAATCCTCTAAAGAGGCTGGGACTTTAAAAAAAATCTTAAGAAAATTTAGAATTGAGTGCAAGATAATTACGTGGAAAAAAAAGACAAATACTAAAAAAACTCAATCAGAGTCTAGAGATTACAGATTTAAGGTATTCGAAGGTTTTTGCAAAACAAAAAAAGTTAATACATTATTATTAGGCCACCATTTTGATGATTTTCAAGAAAATTTCTTCATCAGATTATTAAGGGGCTCTGGTCTTAAGGGACTAGTATCCTTTTATAATTATAGAAATTTGCAAAGAAATAATATTAATATTGTTAGACCATTACTTGATTTTTCAAAAGAAGATTTATTGTACGTGACCAAAAATACCTTTAACTTCTATATAGATGATCCATCAAATAGAAGCTTAGAATATTTGAGATCACGGGTAAGGTTTATGATTAACAATCTTAAAAAAAATGGCCTAGATCAAAAAAAGTTTAAAATGACTTTTGAAAATTTAATATCTTCGAATAACTCAATTGAATTTTTCGTACAAAAAAATATCAGTGAGAATTCTTATATCAGTCCGTCAAAAAATAATAATAATAAAGCACTCTTATCTTTAAAGTTTTTTAGTAGTACTGATGAAATAATTTTAAGGTCCTTTACAAAAATTTTACAAGATATTAGCGGTAGATATTTTCCCGCTAGAGGCAAGGGTGTCTCAAGGATTATTAATCAAATTAAACAAAAATCCTTGACCAAAACAACTATAGGAGGATGTGTTATTGAAAAAATAGAGAATTCAGTAGTTATTTCTAAGGAAAACACAAAATAAACTCATTTGTGTAACAATTTAGCACTTGTTAAATTTAGAATAATTCTTAACTTATAATATTATGAATTTAAAGAATCTAGCTATGTGGGTGATCATTATTGTTCTGACTATAGGTCTTTACAACATGTTCAAGAATCCACAAAATCTTCAAAACAAAAATAATAAAACAATTATTTTCTCCGAATTTTTAACAGAGGTTGATAATGGAAGGGTTGTAGAGGTTCAGATACAAGGTAACAATATTAAAGGTGTTATGGCCGATGGATCGGTTTTTTCAACATACTCACCGAACGATCCAAACTTAATAGAAAAATTAACTGATAAAGGTGTAAGTATATCTGCAGCTCCACTTGATGAGAAAATGCCATCTTTGTTTGGAGTTCTTTTATCGTGGTTCCCAATGTTACTTTTAATCGCTGTTTGGATATTCTTTATGAGACAAATGCAAGGTGGCAAAGGTGGTGCCATGGGATTTGGAAGATCAAAAGCAAAGATGATGAATGAGGTTAAAGGGAAAGTTACTTTTAACGATGTTGCTGGAGTTGAGGAAGCAAAAGAAGAAGTTCAAGAAGTGGTAGAGTTTTTGAGAGATCCAAAAAAATTTAGTAGATTGGGTGGTAAGATACCAAGAGGTTGTTTGTTAGTAGGACCTCCAGGTACTGGAAAAACTTTACTTGCTAGAGCTATTGCCGGTGAAGCAGGTGTTCCTTTCTTCACGATTTCTGGATCAGACTTTGTTGAAATGTTTGTTGGAGTTGGTGCTTCAAGAGTTAGAGATATGTTTGAACAAGGTAAAAAACATTCACCATGCATAATTTTCATTGACGAGATAGATGCTGTTGGAAGAAGTAGAGGCGCAGGTTTAGGTGGAGGCAATGATGAAAGAGAACAAACATTAAACCAATTACTAGTTGAGATGGATGGATTTGATACAAATGAAGGTGTAATAATTATTGCTGCAACTAACAGACCTGACGTTTTAGATCCAGCGCTTTTAAGACCAGGAAGATTTGATAGACAAGTTGTAGTTTCAAATCCAGATATTATAGGTCGAGAAAAGATTTTAAAAGTTCATGCTAAAAAAATTTCTATGTCTCCAGATGTAAACTTAAGAACTGTCGCAAGAGGAACACCTGGATTTTCAGGAGCAGATCTTGCTAATTTAGTTAACGAGGCTGCATTGTTAGCTGCGAGAAAAAACAAAAGAATTGTAACATCTCAAGAATTTGAAGATGCAAAAGACAAGGTGATGATGGGTGCCGAAAGAAGATCTATGGTCATGACAGAAGATGAGAAGAAATTAACTGCTTATCACGAAGGTGGACATGCAATAGTTTCTTTTAACTTGCCAAATTACGATCCAATACATAAAGCAACAATCATTCCTAGAGGAAGAGCGTTGGGAATGGTCATGAATCTACCAGAAAGAGATAAACATGGTCACTCTATTAAATATTTGAAAGCAAGATTGGCTGTGTGCTTTGGCGGAAGAGTTGCCGAAGAACTTATATTTGGTAAAGATAATATATCAACAGGTGCAGGTGGGGGAAATGGTTCAGACATTAACCAAGCAACCTCATTAGCAAGAGCTATGGTTACCAAGTATGGAATGAGTGAGGAACTTGGTCCTGTTGAATATGGTGAAAATCAAGAGGAAGTTTTCCTTGGAAGATCTGTAACACAAACACAAAGTGTTTCAGAGGCTGTTGCTCAAAAAATTGATAGAGAAATAAGAAAACTTGTTGACGAAGGTTACAATCAAGCAAAAACTATTTTAACAAACAAAATTGATGATTTGCATAAAATAGCAAAAGCTCTTTTAACTTACGAAACTTTAACTGGTGAGGATATAGCAAAAATAATTAACAAAAACGAGTATCCGCCTAATAAGGAAGATTTAAAAGTTGAGGATGAAAGTTCTGACTCCGCTTTAGGATCAATTGGTTTAAAACCAAAAATTGTTCACTAATATTTAATGTTAAAATATTACACTAGAGCGTGTAATTTCTATTATGGCGACCATTCAACCCTGATGGTCAATAAAAAACTTGCTCTCCCACTTAATGGAAATGATAAAATTTCTTTTGATACAATTGAACTTATAACAAGAAAAAAGAAAAAAAGAATTCACATTTCAAAATTAAATTTTTTAAGTAAAAACTTAAAAAAAAAAGTAAAATTAGATATAAAAAATATAATTAAAAAAAAAAACTTTTCAAAACTTAAGTTTAATTCTTTACCTCTAATAATGGGAGTTGTTAATTTAACTCCTGATAGTTTTTCAGATGGTGGAAAATATAATAATCATAAAGATGCTTTAAAAAGAATAAAACATTTAATTGAAAAAGGATCATCAATTATTGATATAGGGGGAGAGTCCACAAGACCAGGATCAAATGATGTAAATGAAAAAATTGAGTGGAAAAGGATTAAGGAAGTATTAATAAAAACAAAAAAAATAAAAAATGTAATATCTATTGATACTCGAAAAAGTGCCATAATGGAAAAAAGTTTAAAATATGGTGTCCATATCATTAATGATGTTTCAGGACTCAATTACGATCCTAATACATTAAAAATTCTAAGAAATAAAAAAACTCCCTTTATAATTCATCACATGCAAGGTAATCCAAAAACAATGCAAATTAAACCTTCGTATAAAAACGTCTTGCTTGATATTTATGACTTTTTTCAAAAAAAAATTTTAGAACTAAAGGCCAATGGTATAAATCATAAGAACATTATTTTGGATCCAGGAATTGGTTTTGGAAAAAGATTGAAACATAATATTACTTTATTAAGAAACATTTCTATTTTCCATTCACTTGGATTTCCTATAATGTTAGGCACTTCTAGAAAAAGATTTATTAAAGACATTTCTGGGATAAACGATAGTAAGGAAAGACTAGGGGGAACTATATCATCTAGTTTGTGTGCTATGATGCAGGGCATTCAGATTTTAAGAGTTCACGATGTAAATGAAGTTAATCAAAGTATCAAAGTTTTTAAATCACTAAAATTTTAAATGATTAAAAAATATTTTGGAACCGATGGAATTAGAGGGAAGGTTAACCAAACCAAAATTAATGGTGAAATGTTTTTTAAATTTGGCCTAGCAGCAGGAACATATTTTAAAAATCAGAAAAAATCAAAACAAACAGCTATTATTGCAAAAGATACAAGACTCTCAGGGTACACTCTTGAGCCCGCATTGGTATCTGGATTGGCATCAGCAGGAATGCATGTCTACACGCTTGGGCCTTTACCAACAAATGGATTAGCAATGTTAACAAAAAAGATGAAAGCTAATATGGGAATTATGATTACAGCGTCTCATAACCCATATTATGATAATGGACTAAAATTATTTGGACCAGATGGTCTAAAACTCTCTGACAAAATTGAAAAGAAAATAGAAAAATTAATTGACTCTAAAATAGCAAAAAATCTTTCTGAACCTAAAATTTTAGGAAGAGTAAAGAGATTAGAGGATGCCAATGATAAATATATAAAAATATTAAAAGATAATTTTCCAAGAGGTTTTAAGTTAAAAGGAATGAATATTGCAATAGATTGTGCTAACGGAGCAGGTTATAAATCTGGACCAAAATTATTAAGGAGCTTGGGTGCAAAAGTAATTGAGTATGGGACTTCTCCAAATGGTTTAAATATTAATGATAATTGTGGCTCAACCTTTCCGCAAAAGATTAAATCTTTAGTTCGAAAAAACAAAGCTCATATTGGAATATCTTTAGATGGCGATGCAGACAGAATAATTGTATCTGACGAGAAGGGGAACATTGTTGATGGTGATAAAATTATTGCGATGTTAGCAATCAGATGGAAAAGAAAGAAAATTCTAAAAGGTGGTGTAATTGGCACCCTAATGTCAAATTATGGATTACAAAATTTTTTTAGAGATCAAAAAATTAAATTTATCAGAGCTAATGTAGGAGACAGATACGTTAAGGAAAAAATGCAAAAAAAAAACTTTAATTTAGGCGGAGAGCAATCTGGACACATTATACTTGGCAAATTTGCAACAACAGGTGATGGGCTATTAGTTGCATTAGAAATTCTATTTTCAATGAGAAAAGGTAAAAAGGCGAGCGAGCTTTTTGACTTATTTAAATTAACACCTCAAATATTAGAAAATGTAAAGGTTAAAGATAAATCAATTATTAATTCTACTAAGTGTAAAGTTGCTATTAAAAAATCTGAAAGAATAATTAAAAATTATGGTAGAATGCTTGTAAGAAAATCTGGCACAGAGCCTAAAATCAGAATTATGGGTGAGTCAAACAATATTCATTTATTAAAAAAATGTATCAATATTGTAAAAAGGTCAATTAAATAAATTGAAATTAAAATCTAAAATATTAGTTATTGCGGGCTCAGACTCCTCTGGAGGCGCAGGTGTTCAAGCAGATATAAAAACCATTACAAGTCTTGGCTCTTATGCAATGACAGCTATTACTGCAATAACTTCACAAAATACAACAGGAGTTTTGTCGATTTCAAAAGTTCCAATCAATGAAATTAAAAGGCAAATTGAATTCACCTCAAAAGATATCAGGCCTGATGCTATAAAGATTGGAATGTTACACTCAAAAAAAGTTATTGAAACAGTAATAAATTCTTTAAAGAAAATTAAAGTAAAAAAAATTATTCTAGATCCAGTGATGGTAGCGAAAGGTGGCACAAAATTAGTTGATGATAAATCAATAGAAATAATAAAAACTAAATTAATGAATAGAGTATCTTTAATTACACCAAATATCCCAGAGGCAGAAATACTTGCTAAAATAAAAATTAAAACTACAGATGATATGATTATAGCTGGAAAAAAATTATTAAGTTTCGGAGCAAAAAATGTTTTAATAAAAGGGGGTCATTTAAAAGCAAAATATGTATATGATCTTTATTTGAATAAAGGCGAAAAAGAATTTTTTAAAAGTAAAAAAATCAAAACAAAAAATACACATGGTACAGGATGTACTTTATCTAGTGCGATAGCGACTTATTTTTCGTGTGGAAAAACATTAAAGAAATCTTGTAAGATGGCAATTGATTATGTTAACCATTCAATCGGATCAGGGCCTAATTTTGGAAAAGGCCATGGGCCAATAAACCATATAAGCGTGTTTAATATTAAAAATAAATTTAAATGAAAAATGTAGCTGTTGTCGGATCTCAGTGGGGTGATGAAGGAAAAGGAAAAATTGTTGATTGGCTCTCAAGTGAAGCAGATGTAGTTGTAAGATTTCAGGGCGGGCACAATGCTGGACATACGTTAGTAATAGATGGAGTTACCTATAAATTAAGATTACTTCCATCAGGAATTGTTAGAAAAAATAAAATATCAATTATTGGTAACGGGGTTGTAGTTGATCCATGGGCATTATTAGATGAAATAAAAGAGATAAAATCAAAAGGAGTAGAGATATCTGAAGAAAATTTAATTTTGTCAGAGTCAGCCAATTTAATTTTACCTTTTCACAAAGAAATGGATGAAATAAGAGAAGATGCAGCAGGAAAAGCAAAAATTGGCACCACAAGAAGAGGTATAGGACCAGCATATGAAGACAAAGTAGGGAGACGATCAATCAGGGTAATGGATTTAATTTCTGAAAATAATTTAGATCATAGGCTTGAAACAGTTTTAATGCACCATAATGCAATAAGAAAAGGTTTAGGAAAAGAATTGTTTGAAAAAAATAAGTTGAAAAAGGAGCTTCTTGAAATTGCACCCCAAATATTGAAGTTTTCAAAGCCCGTCTGGAAAAAGATTGATGAATTTAAAAACGAAGGAAAGAAAATTTTATTTGAAGGTGCACAAGGAATTTTGTTAGACGTAGATCATGGCACTTATCCTTTTGTAACTTCATCAAATACAGTCGCATCTTCAGCAGCAACAGGTTCAGGGTGTGGACCAAATACAATTGGTTATATTCTTGGTATCACAAAAGCCTACACGACAAGAGTAGGCGAGGGACCTTTTCCAACTGAGTTGAAAAATGAAACTGGAGAACATCTCGGTAAAATAGGAAAAGAGTTTGGAACTGTTACTAGCAGAAAAAGAAGATGTGGTTGGTTTGATGGTGTTTTGGTAAGACAAACGATTAAAGTCTCAGGTATTAATGGAATAGCATTAACCAAACTAGATGTTTTAGACGAACTAGAAGAAATCAAAATGTGTGTAGCTTATGAGCTGGATGGCAAAAAGGTTGACTATTTGCCCGCTGCTGTAGATGATCAATTAAAAGTTAAACCAATTTATAAAAGCTTTAAAGGTTGGAAATCTTCAACAAAAGGAATCAAAAATTTTGAAAATTTGCCCGAGAATGCAAAAATTTATATTAAGGAGCTTGAAAAATTTATTGAAACAAAGGTTTCAAGCATTTCAACAAGTCCTGAAAGAAACGATACAATTTTAATTGAAGATCCTTTTAAAATTTAATTTACTGGAAGTAAATTTTTTGATTTTGCTGAATTAAGCATATGCTTTTGTAGTTTTTCAAAAGCTTTATTTTCAATTTGTCTAATCCTTTCTCTACTAATTTTAAATTTTTTACTTAAATCTTCAAGAGTTGATGGATTTTCGTTAAGTCTTCTTGCGTAAAGGATCTCTTTTTCTCTATCATTAAGTATTTTTATAGAATCCTGGAGCAAATCTTTTCTTTGATCAAGTTCCTCTTGATGAGCTATTTTTAATTCTTGATCCATTTCTTTATCTACAACCCAGTCTTGCCATTCATCACCATCCTCACCAATTGGAGCGTTCAAAGATTTTTCTTTACCCGACAACCTTCTATTCATTGAGATAACTTCGTCTTCACTC
>CACLWW010000017.1 GCA_902610755.1 uncultured Pelagibacteraceae bacterium
TTTACCTCAACATCTCCACCTTTTTTCAGCATTTTAGAAAGTGTATCAACCTCGTCAACATTTTTTACCTTAAAACTTATTGAATTAATCGGTTTATTAATAAGATCATCTAATGAAATTATTTTTTTGACATTTAACCTTGTAGATTGAGGATCATTTTGCTTAGTAATTTTCTGTATAGTCAAAATTACCGAATTGCCCTCTTTAATTTTACTTCTATTTAATTCAAATGTGTCAGAAAAAACAAATAATTCAAATATGCTTAATTGATCAGAAAATTTAATTATTGCGTATGACGTTCCCTTTTGAGTTTTCTTTTCTTGGATTTTAAGAATAGTTGCTGCAACTGATCCCTCGCTAATTTCTTTATCTTCATTAACATTTTTGTAAGAAAGAATATTAAATTCCTTAAATACATCTTGATATTGATTAAGTGGATGATCTGATATAAAAAAACCAACAGTTTCAAATTCTTTTGCCATTTTTTCCTGAAAGTTCCATTCGCCAAGATTATCTACTACATCACCATCATTAGGTTCGTCACTATTGGCAAATAAATCAATTTGATTTAAGGACTTGTTTTCAAAAATATTTTTTGATTTGGATATTAAATTAGGTATTGATTCAAAAATTGATTTTCTACCTTTAAAAATGTTATCAAATACCCCGGCTTTTGTAAGAGCTTCCATTTGAAGTTTATTTATATCTTTCGGATTAACTCTATTTATAAAATCATTCAAGGACCTAAATTTGCCATTTTTTTCTCGTTCTTTAACTATGTTTGAAATAGCCTCGTATCCAACATTTTTTAATGCCCCTAAAGCATAATAAAAATTTTTTGTGTCAGAATAAAAATCACTGTTACATAAATTTATATCAGGAGATATTATATTTATGTTTAATCTTTTTAGCTCCTCATAGAATTCTCCTAATTTTTTTTGATTTGACATTTCCATGGACATTGATGCGGAAAAAAATTCATTGGTAAAATGAGTTTTTAAATATGCTGTTTGATAAGCAATTATAGCATAAGCTGCAGCATGACTTTTATTAAAACCGTATTCCGCAAAGGGTTCAATTTTTAAAAAAATACTTGCAGCAACATCTTTGGGAATACCATTTTGATAAGCGCCATCTATAAATCTAGCTTTCTGTTTTTCTAACTCTGCTCTCTTCTTTTTTCCCATGGCACGTCTTAGAATATCTGCTTCACCTGCAGTGAAACCTGATAAGACTTGTGCAATTTGCATAACTTGTTCTTGGTAAATAATTACACCATATGTTGATTTTAAAATGTTTTCTAATTTTGGGTGCAAATAGTCTGGTGTTCTTTTTCCATGTTTGCAATCATTATAAATAGGAATATTGCTCATAGGACCTGGTCTGTATAAAGCGACTAAAGCAATAATATCTTCTAATCTATTTGGTTTCATTTGAGTGAGAGCATCTCGCATTCCGGAACTTTCTAGTTGAAACAAACCAACTGTTTTACCTGAAGACAATAAGTCAAAAACTGTTTGATCTTCATAATTAATTTTCTCTATATTAAAATCAATTTTTTTCTTATTTAAAAGTTTTATAGTGTTGTTGATCACAGTAAGTGTTTTTAAGCCCAAGAAATCAAATTTAATCAGACCAGAGTTTTCAGCTGAATACATATCAAACTGAGTAGAAGGTAAAAGTAAATTAGATGAGCTATCTTTATATAACGGAACAGTATCAATTAATTTTTTGTCCGCAATTACAACGCCAGCCGCATGTGTCGCAAAATTTCTATTTAAACCTTCAAGTTTAAGAGACAGTTTAATAAGTTTATCTACTCTCCTATCCTCATTTATGATTTTTTGTAATCTAGGTTCTGAATTTATACATTCAGTTAAACTCATTGGTCTTGAAGGATCGAATGGAATCATTTTACAAATACTGTCTACAAAACCATACGGAAGGCCCATTACCCTACCAACATCTCTAATAACCATTCTAGCTTTTAATTTGCCAAATGTAATGATGTGAGCTACTGAGTCTTTATATTTTTTGTTAAGATATTCAAAAACTAAATCACGTTTTTCCTCACAAAAATCAATATCAAAGTCAGGCATAGAAATACGATCTGGATTTAAAAATCGCTCAAAAATTAAGTTAAAGTAAATTGGGTCTACGTCAGTAATTTGTAGACACCATGCTACTAATGAACCAGCACCAGACCCTCTGCCTGGTCCAACTGGAATATTGTTGCTTTTAGCCCATTTGATGTAATCAGATACAATTAAAAAATAACTAGAGTAATTCATCTGACAAATGATATTAATTTCGTGATCTAATCTTTTTTTATATTTCAAAAATTTTTCACCTTTTAAATCCTCACCCTCAAATCTTTCCTTAAACTTTTGAATTAGTCCCTCATTTGCATCTTTTTTTAATTGATCATTAGATGAGATATCACTATTAGTGTTTATATCAGGTAATAGTGGTTTAGAATATTCAGGTCTAAAACTACATCTTAAAGGTAAGTTATAATTGTTTTCTAAAGCTTCAGGAAGGTCATGGAATATTTTTTTCATTTCATCATCACTTTTAAGATAATGATTGTCTGTTAATTTTAGTCTTCGTTTATCATTAATGTAGTTTTTTGAACCAATACAAAGTAATGCATCGTGTGCTTCACTCATATCCTTAAGTAAATAATAAACTTCATTTGTCGCAATAATTGGAGCATTAACTTTTTTTGACATAGAAAGATTAAAACTTTCAAAATTTTTTTCATGTATGTCGCCATGTCTTTGAATTTCAATATAGAAGTTGTCACCTGAATTTTTGTTCAAAGTAAAATAAAGTTTTTCAAGTTCATCTAATCTATCTTTTTGAAAGAGAGAACCTGATAAATTATTAATTCCTCCTGAAAGAATTATAAGATTTTCTGAACATTTAAATAATAATTCAATATTGCAATGTGGATCTTCTAAATTTGTGTTCTCAAGAAAAGATTTAGAAGACAAATTTATAAGTTCTTTATAACCTTCACTATTTTTGGCAATAATAGGTAATGATCCAATTATATCGTTGAATTTAAACTTAATCTGGGATCCGATTATAGGCTGAGTTTTAGACTTTGAAATTTGTTCCGAGAATTCTAGAGATCCACACAAATTTGATGTATCTGACATTCCAATCGCTTTAATCTTATTTTCTTTGCAATATTTACTAAGTTCATCGATTTTTATGGCACCTTCACAAATAGAATATTGGGTATGTATTTTTAAGTGATTAAATGTTTTTTTAGATTTTTCCATTAATGGTTTTGATTTTACCATTACTTAAGGAAATTTTATAGTCTGCTTTATTAGCAAAAAATCTATTATGAGTTGCAAATATTATAACACGATCTTTATTTTTTAATTTAAAGAGTAAATTAAATATTTGATTTGCATTTTCATGATCTAAACTTCCTGTCGGTTCATCAGCTAGTATTATTCTAGGTTTATTTACTATTGCTCTCGATATAGCAATTCTTTGCATTTCTCCTCCTGATAATTCTGATGGATAATGATTTGCCCTATCTTTTAAGCCAACTTTTTGAATTATCTTTAATGATTCTTGTTCTGCTATGTTGTGATTGTTATTAGCAGCTAAGCTGGCTATGCAAACATTTTCGATAGCCGTAAAATCAGGCAATAAGTTTTTCTCTTGATAAACAATCCCAATATTACTAGATCTAATTTTGTCGTTAATCTCAATTTCATTATGATTTATATTTCTATTATCAATTTTAATATTTCCTGATGATGGTCTATCTATTAAAGATAATAAATTTAGTAAAGTTGATTTTCCAGATCCAGAGGGTCCAGACAATGAATAAATTTTTCCTTTTTTAAATTTAAAACTTAAATTTTTAAGGACAGAAATCTTTTTTTGATTATCAAATGTCTTTGAAATATTGTTTAGCTCTATAATGTTACTCATATTTTAAGGATTTAATTGTATCTAATTTTGCTGCTTTAGTTGCAGGGTATATTGAGACTAAACAAGTCATTATAATAGAACAACTTGAAATTAAAAATATTGACCAAAAGTCTATTTGATATGGAACAGTACTTAAAAAATATATTTCTTCTGGAAATAAACTTATATTAAAGACATTACTAATTAACATTCTTATCTCCTCAACATAAAGAGAGAAAGTCACACCTATGACAACTCCCATAATTGTTGCTAAAAACCCTATTAAAAATCCAATTAAAAAAAATATTTTTCGAATAGAAAAGTTAGAAACACCAATTGATTTTAATATTGCGATTTCCCTAGTTTTATTTTTTACTAAAATAGTAATTCCCGAAATAATGTTAAAAGCAGCAACTATGATTATTAAAGATAATATTATGAACATAACATTTCTTTCTACTTTTAAGGCGGAAAATAATGGTTTGTTTAAATCTGACCAGGTAAATATATATTCGTCGGTAAAAATCGACATTAGTTTTTCACGATAAATCTCAATTTTGTCAGGTTTATATAAATAAACCTCTAAGAAATTATTTTCTTTTTTTAAATCAAATAAACCTTGTAAATCTTTAAGATTAATAAACACAACAGAATTATTAAACTCAGCAAATCTACTATCAAATATAGAACTTATTTTAAAAGTTTTTTGTCGAGGTATGGATCCAATGAGTGTATTTTCACCAGAGGGTGAAATTATTGAAATTCGGTCACCAATTTTTAATTCAAGGTCATAACTTAAATCACTCCCTATCGATACATTGTTCTCTAAGATTTTTTTATCGCCTCTAAAATATTTATTATTTACAATATTCAGTTTTTGAAAATCATTTTCAGAATAGCCTCTAACTAAAATACCTTTAGTAATTTCATCATTTAAAAGTATTCCCTCTCCATTATTGCTTAATATCAAATTTGAAGATATATTTTTTAAAAACTCGTTATCTATTTTTTTTTGTTCTATTTTCTTATTATAGGGTTTTACGATAACATGTGCGTTGAAATTAGTTATCTTGTTTATCAACTCTGCCCTAAACCCATTCATTACAGACATAACTATAATCAAAACTGCTACGCCTAAACTTATGCCTAAGAAAGAAAATAAAGTGATAATATTTAAAAAGCCATCCTTTTTTCTAGTTTTAAGATATCTAAAAATTATTTTTTTTTCTAAAGTCGAGATCAATTTATTTTTTTGGATTTAATGAAATTAAGAGCTTCCTCAAGACTTATCATCTTGCTATCGTTCCCCACTTCTTTAAACTCAATTTTATTTTTATTAGGATTTTTTCCAATTAGAATTTGAAATGGTATTCCAATTAAATTAAATTTTTTTAACTTTCCTGAAAAATTTTCGTCTGAATCGTCTAAAACTGTTTCAATATTATTCTGTTCTAAAAAATTTTTTACTTTAATACCCATTTCGATACTTGTGGTATCATTTTTAGATGCAAAACAAATAATTGCACACTCAAAAGGAGAAACTGATACTGGCCATTTCATAACTTCATTTTTCTCATCAAAATTTGCCTCAATTAAGGCACCAACTAATCTTGAAACTCCAATTCCATAAGAACCCATTTTTACAAAAATTTTTTTACCATCTTTATCAACAGCAGCATTCATTGGTTTTGAATACTTATCACCAAAGTAAAAAATATGACCGACTTCAATACCTTTGGTCTCTAACTGATTTTTTTTATCAACCTTGTTGTTGAACTCCTTGTTGTCAATTTTCTCGTCTGTGACGGCGTAAAATTTGTCATATTCAAGTCTTAGTTTTTTTAGAGATTCTTTTTCTAACTTATAATTATTGTGATTTACCTCAAAAATTCTTTTGTCAGTATAAATTTTACTTTCACCGGTTTCAGCTAAGATAATAAATTCATGTGACAAGCTCCCGCCAATTGGTCCCGTTTCAGCTGACATCGGTATTGCTGATAATTCCAATCTCTTAAAAGTTTTTAAATATGATAGAAAAAATTTGTTATATGAAAATTCTGCATCATCATCACTAAGGTCAAATGAATAAGCATCTTTCATAAAAAATTCTCTACATCTCATTATCCCAAATCTTGGTCTTAGTTCATCTCTAAATTTCCATTGAATATGATAAAGTAATTGAGGAAGAGATTTATATGATTTTATACTGTTTCTAAAAATATCTGTAACTAGCTCTTCATTAGTTGGACCATATAAAATTTCTCTGTTCTGTCTATCTTTAATTCTGAGCATCTCCTCTCCATAATCTTCATATCTTCCGCTTTCTTTCCAAATTTCGGAGGACTGTATTGTTGGCATCAATATTTCTTGAGCACCTATTTTATTTTGTTCCTCTCTAACTATTTGTTCAATTTTTTTCATCACTTTGAAGCCAATGGGAAGCCAGGAGTAAATACCTGCTGATGATTGTTTAATCATTCCTAACCTCAACATTAGTTTGTGTGATTTAATTTTTGCCTCAGAGGGATAGTTTTTTAATAATGGAATAAATGATTTTGATAAAAACATTATGTAATTAGATTCCTTAAATTAAGATAATCATACTTTACTAATAGAAATATACCTATAAAAATTATTGATGTAATCAAAGTTGTATATAATAGTTTTTTTATTAATTTAGGGTTTTCGGGAGCTCCGGGATCAACACCCTCCACAAAATTTTTTTGATTTCGATCTACATCTACTGGCAGCAACGAAAAGAAAACTATCCACCATATAAGAACATATATAATAATCGAACCAGTTAAATTCATCAAATTTGAACTATATTAATATTTGTAAAAGGTCTTTTGCCTACTTTATTTTTTGTATATTTTTTACAAATACTTTTAAAAGCATCGATAGCATTTTCTTGCTGTCTGCTATTTGTTAAAGAAAATGTTCTAGCTGTTTTTTCAATTTCATTTTCTAATCCAAATCTAAAATCTTCATAATCATTTATTGGGAGCCCCTTTACTGTCACAATTGGTCTGTCATGAATGTTGCCTTTGGGTGTAACAAGAATTGTAACTTCCATCATTCCGTTTATGGAAAGATTTTTGCGTTCTTTAATAGAATTTGAGTCCTCTTCAACACTAACGTTTCCATCCAAATATACTTTTCCTGCAGGTGCTTTATCATAAATAAAAGGTTTTTCAGCTGGAGCTAATTTAACAATATCACCATTCATAACTTTAACTGGATAGGGTATTTTCATTTCCTTAGCAAAATTAATGTGCTCCTGCATATGTCTGTATTCTCCATGAACTGGTATTACTGATTTTGGTCTTATCCAAGTGTACATATCCTTTAGCTCTTCCCTATTAGGGTGACCGGATACATGTATAAATTCATCTTCTTCTGTAATCACTTCAATACCTTCAATAGCTAATTTATTGTGTAATTTAGAAAGTTTTTTTTCATTTCCAGGTATTATTTTAGATGAAAAAATTGCAGTGTCGCCATTTTCCATCATTACATCTGGATGGGTAAAATTCGATATTCTGCTCATTGCTCCCATAGGCTCTCCTTGAGTTCCAGTACATAAGTAGACTATTTTGTCTCTTGAAATTTTTTTGGCATCTCTTGGATCAATAGGTTCAATTACATCTTTGAGATACCCACATTGTCTAGCTGCTTTAAAAATTCTATGCATAGACCTTCCTACTAAAGAAATCTGTCTTCCTGTTTTCTGCGCGCAAAAGAAAATAGTTTCCATTCTAGCAACATTTGATGCAAAACAGGTGACTATTATTTTTTTTTTTAATCTTTCAAATATCTTTAGTAAATTTTTTCTTACATCTATTTCTGAGCCTGATCTGCCAATACTAAATATATTTGTTGAGTCACATATCATCGCCAAAACTCCATCATCACCAATTGATTTAAGTTTTTTAGAGTCTATTACATCTCCAATTAATGGGTTTGGATCACACTTCCAATCACCAGTATGTAACACGCAGCCGAGCGGAGTTTTTATTTTCAGTCCGTTGGGTTCTAGAATGGAGTGAGTCATAGTTATTAGCTCAATATCAAATGGTCCGAGTTTTATGTTACCTCTTAAATTTACAATCTTTAAAAAAGGGTGAATGTCTATTTTCTTTTCCTTAAACTTTTCAGTCACTAAAGCAGCAGTAAATGGAGTAGCATATATATTACATTTAAGTTCCGGCCAGATATGTGAAATCGCGCCAATGTGATCTTCATGAGCATGTGTAAGTACTATACCAAGTAATGAGTCTTTTTTATCAACTATGAAACCAGGATCAGGATATATTAGATCTATTCCTGGAACTGTATCATCAGCAAAGGTGACACCAATATCAACAATAATCCACTTATGATTTTCTGGTTTACCGTAGGCAAAAAGATTTAAGTTCATGCCAATTTCACCTGATCCACCTAGTGGACAAAATAATAATTCATCTTTCATTTGTTTAATATTTTATGAGCTTTTATTAATCCTTTTATTGTAAGGTTTTTGTCGATTAAAACATTTAATCTTATATTTGTTTTAAATAAATGCGCAAGACCTCCTGTTAAAATAATCTTAAAATTTTTTTTGGTAATTTTTGAAATCTTAGAAATAATTTTTTCGATAAGACCACTATATCCCCAATAAAAACCTGATACTACTGCCTGCTTTGTGTTTTTTCCAATAACTATTTTAGTTTGGCTTAAATTAATTTTTGGAATCAATTCTGCTTTTGATATCAAATTTTTTAGTGAAAGATTAACTCCTGGAGCAATTATACCACCCCAATAAACATCTTTTATGATGACATCGAAGGTAGTAGCTGTTCCAAAATCCACAACTATAAAATTATTTTTTTTATTAAAAACACTGATTGCATTTGCCAATCTATCTGATCCGATTTGTTTTTTATTAACTTTCAATTTAATTATTTTGTTTTTATAAATATTCTTCAATTCAATTATTTTAATTTTTAACTCTCGTTCAAATACCTTCTTAATGATTCTAAAATTAGACGGAACTACACTACAAAAAACAGCTTTATCCTTAATATTAAATTTTTTTAAAAATAAAACTTTTGATTTAATCTTGCCATAAATCATTTCGTTGCTTCTTATAATAATTTTTTTTTCGATTTTGTTATTTCTAAAAAATATTTTAGACTCAGTATTACCAATATCACCAACCAAAATGTGCTTTTTCTTAGATCGATTCATAGTTTAATTTAATTTCATTTAAGATTCTAATTTTATTAACTTTTTTTTTAGTAATTTCATACACGCTAGTAGTTTTGTAATTCTTGAATTTTGGACTCTTTAATAAGTTTAGCCCTACACCAACCAACAAGTATTTAAGATTTTTGTAAAAAATTATTTCCTGTAAAATTCCACAAATTTTATACTGTTTAAATAAAATATCGTTTGGACTTTTAATTTTTAGATCGTGTTTTATATATTTTGATAAAACTTTTTTTATTATCAGGCAATTTTTATAATTAAACTTATCTAGATTTAGATTATTTGAAATTGAAAAAAAAATAGTTACAAAAAGATTACCCTTATAAGAAACCCATTTATTTCCATGCCTGCCTCTGCCTGAGCTTTGTACATCACTAGTAACTATTCCATTTTTAATTCCTGACCTAATTTTCCTAATAGCAATATCATTAGTGCTTTTTACTTTTTTGTATTTAAAAATTTTTAACTTCATTAAATTAAAGATATATCTAAGACAAAGTTATTAATTATATTCGGGTTTATGAAATAAATAAGAATAATTGTTGATGAAATCACAAGTATCATTTTAAGACCAATGCTATGATTTAAGTCATATTTTTCTTTCTGCTCGTCAAAATACATTACCTTTATTAATCTTATATAATAAAAAGCTGCAATTACTGTTGAGAGCAAACCTACAATCGCTAAAAAATACATTGACTGTTCAATTACGGCCGTAAAAATATAAAACTTTGCAAAAAAACCAGCCAATGGAGGTATTCCTGCTAACGAGAATAAAATAATCATCAAAGAGAGCGATAATAAAGGATGATTTTTTGATAAACCTGAGAGATCTTCAACTTTATCGAAATATTGATTTTCTCTTTTGAGCATAAATAGACAACAAAAAAATGCTATATTCATTATTAGATATATCATTAAGTATATTATTGAATTTTGAATACCTTCGTTTGTTCCAACACTTAAACCAGCGAGCGCAAACCCCATGTGGCTTATTGAACTATAAGCAATAAGTCTTTTTAATTTTTTTTGTCCTATCGCAGCTACAGCCCCAAATACCATTGAACCAATTGATAAAAAAATTATAACTGCTTGCCATTGGTCAAACATTTCAAGGAAAGGACCATATAAAAAATTAATAAATACTGTTAATGCAGCAATCTTTGGAAGAATTGCAAATATCACAGTCACAGATGTAGGTGATCCATCATAAACATCTGGGGCCCACATATGAAAAGGTACTGCAGTAATCTTAAACGCTAATCCAACTAAAATAAATACTATTCCAAAAATAATACCATATTCGATTGACTCACTATTTTGATAAATTAAATCAAAGTTTGTTGAGCTAGAAAAACCATATATTAAAGAACATCCATATAGCAATAATCCTGATGATAATGCGCTTAATATAAAATATTTTAAGCCTGACTCAGATGAAAGTATATTATCTCTTTTAAAGGCAGCAAGAACATATAAAGCTAAAGATTGTAATTCTAGACCAACATAAAAAACTATTAGATCGTTAGAACTTACCATTACGAGCATACCAAGAATTGAAGATAAAATTAAAATTGGATACTCAATTTTTAAAATATCATTTTGTTTGACATAATTTAATGAACATAGCATTACAAGAAATGCTGAGATCAATATTACTGACTTAATTAAAGTTGTGAAATAGTCAATTTTATAACTGTTATTAAATAAATCTATCGGGAATTGAGGATTTAAATTAATATTTATCGCAAGCCCGACCAGTAAAATTATACAAGTGAAATTATAAATAAATAATTCACTTTTATTTTTAAATACACCAATTAGCAATAGAATTAGAATAGATAATGATAAGAATATTTCTGTGGATATATAAAAGAGATTAATCATTGATTTTGTAAATTGTAATTATTTAGTTTATCATTATATTCATTTATAAGGTTCTCGACTGATACAGAATATGTATTTGAAAATGGATCAGGATAGAAGCCAAAAAATATTATACTCAATGCTAATAAAGTAAGAATAGACAACTCAACTTTGTTTAAATCAATTATTTTTAATAATTTTTGATTTGTTAACTCTCCAAATACAACTCTTTTGTAAAGCCACAACATATATGCCGCGCCTAAAATTACACCCAAACTTGCTATTGCTGCCACTAAGAAACTTTTTTTAAATGTTCCCATTAAAATCAAAAATTCACCAATAAAACCAGTTGTTCCTGGTAAGCCCAAAGACCCTAAAGTAAATACCATTAATAAAATAGAATATTTTGGCATTACATTTACCAAGCCCCCATAATCATTGATACGTCTCGAATAAGTTCTGTCATAAACAACACCTACTGAGAAAAAGAGTGCAGCAGATACAATACCATGACTAATCATCTGAAATATTCCTCCTTCAACACCTTGTTGAGTGAAAGTAAACAAGCCTAATGTTACAAAACCCATGTGAGCTACAGATGAGTACGCAATTAGTTTTTTCATGTCGTCCTGCATTAAGGCAACTAACGATGTATAAATAATTGCAATTAAACTAATAACAAAAATAAATGGAACAAAAAATTCTGACGCAACAGGAAATAGTCCAATTGAAAATCTTATAAATCCATATCCTGCCATTTTAAGTAAGATAGCTGCTAATAAAACTGAACCTGCAGTTGGTGCTTCAACGTGGGCGTCGGGCAGCCATGTATGTACTGGCCACATCGGTGTTTTTACTGCAAAAGATGAAAAGAATGCTAACCAAAGTAAGTTTTGGTATTTTGGATCAATGCCCAACTTATAAAGTTCTTCTACATCGGTCGTGCCTGCTATCCAATAAATAGATATTACGGCTATTAACATTAAAACTGAGCCAAGAAGAGTAAATAAAAAAAACTTGAATGCAGAATACACGCGTCTTTCTCCACCCCAAATACCAATGATTAAAAACATCGGTATTAAACCTCCTTCAAAAAATAAGTAGAAAATTACCAAATCTAAAGAGCAAAAAACTCCAATCATTAGAGTTTCCATTAATAAGATTGCTATTAAAAACTCTTTAAGTCTATTCTTTATAGATGAGTTAACTGACAAAATACAAAGTGGGGTTATGAAAGTAGTTAAAATGATAAATAATATTGAGATTCCATCTACTCCGACTTTATAATTGATAAAATCTTTTATCCAGACTCTACTTTCTACAAACTGAAACTCATAACTAGATTGATCAAAAATTAACCATAAGTAAATAGATATTAAAAAATTAATGATTGATACAAATAAAGAAACATACTTGATGCTGGTAATATTTTTTGAATTAATGAAAAAAAGAAATAGTGCGCCAATTGAAGGCAAAAGGATTAGTGAAGAAATAATTGGGAAATTCATCATTTAATAATCAAGTAAGTCAGTATTAAAGAAAATCCAATCAACATTATAAATGCATATTGATAAATAAAACCACTCTGAAATTTTACTGCTTTTATCGACAAGCCTTTAATAAGATTTGAAATACCATCTGGTCCAAATCTATCTATTGTTAAACCATCAATCTTTTTCCAAAAAAATAGACCTAATTTTTTACAAGGTTCTACAAAAATATAAGAATAAAGCTCATCAAAATACCATTTCTTTTTTAAAAAATTTATTAATGGATAATTAGTTTTTGTAAAATTTTCTAATACACTTTTGTCCTTCAAAAATAAGTAGTAAGAAATCGGTATGCTTAAAGTTACTATAGTCGGGGTCAATAAAATAAACCACAGTGGAGGATGATCTTCACTCAATGGCTCTAAAAATTTAATAGACTCTCCCCAAAAATTAACACTACTTTGATTGCCTATTAATAGCTCTTTAAAAAAGAAACCTGCAAAGATTGAGCCTAAACCAAGAATTATAAGTGGCAAAACCATTACCGCAGGTGACTCATGAACTTTTTCGTATTTGATTTCTTGATTGTTATAATTTCCATGAAAAGTTTTAAAAAATAATCTCCAAGAGTAAATTGCTGTTAACATAGCCGTAATAATTCCAATACCAGCAGCATAAATACCTGTTACATTTCCCCTTAAATAAGCAAATTCAATAATTGCATCTTTAGAATAAAAACCAGATAAAAAAGGGAACCCAGTTAAAGCTAATGTGCCCACCAGCATTAAGGAGTAAGTGTAAGGGATCTTTTTGTAAACCCCGCCCATTTTTTCGATATTCTGTTCATCTTTAAAAGAGTGTATTACAGAACCAGCTCCTAAAAAAAGTAAAGCCTTAAAAAAAGCATGAGTAAATAGATGAAACATTGCAACGTTATATGCGCCTACACCAGTTGCAAAGAACATATATCCAAGCTGGCTACATGTTGAATAAGCAATTATCTTTTTTATATCGGTTTGGACTAGTGCAATTGTAGCAGCAAAAAAAGCTGTACTCATTCCAATAACAGTAATTATATTGAGTGCTAATTCTGAATATTCATAAATAGGAGAACATCTTACAACTAGAAAAACACCTGCAGTAACCATTGTTGCAGCGTGGATTAATGCAGATACAGGTGTTGGTCCTTCCATGGCATCGGGTAACCAAGTATGTAAAAAAATCTGGGCTGATTTTCCCATTGCACCTATAAATAATAATATACAAATTAAATCTATTGATTTAAATTCAAAACCAAGAAAATTTATATTTTTTGCATTCAAAGTTTGAATTTGATTGAATACCTCATTGTAATTAACTGTTCCAAAATAATAAAAAATTAAAAAAATACCAAGAGCAAAACCAAAATCTCCAACTCTATTTACAACAAAAGCTTTAATAGCAGCCGCATTTGCAGCTTTTTTTTTAAACCAAAAACCAATTAAAAAATACGAACAAAGACCTACTCCTTCCCATCCAAAGAATAATTGTAAAAAATTGTCTGAAGTAACCAGCACCAACATTGCAAATGTAAATAAAGATAAATAAGACATGAACCTCGGTTTGTGAGGATCGTGAGACATATAACCAATTGAGTAGACATGAACCAACGCTGAAACAAGCGTTACAACAACCATCATGAGTGAGGATAATGCATCTACTTTTATTGACCAATTTACATTTAAAGTACCAGAGTTTATCCAGCTAGAAATTAATAAATTATTTGAGTATCCATCATTTAAAACTTTAAAAAAAACTATTATTGAAAGGATAGAAGAAATGCTGACAAAAAGACTTGTCATAAATTGAGAATATTTTTGGTCAAATTTTTTACCAAAAAAACCTGCAATAAATGCACCAAGCAATGGTAAAAAAACTATGAAATATTCCATATTAACCTTTTAGATTTTCAATTTCTTCTACTCTTATTGTTCCTGCGTTACGATAATAGACTACGATTATTGCTAAACCGATAGCTGCCTCTGCTGCTGCAACAGTCAAAATAAATAAAGTAAATATCTGACCAGATAAATCTTGAAGAAATATTGAGAAAGATACTAGATTGATATTTACTGCTAACAATATTAATTCTATACTCATTAAAATAACTATTACATTTTTTCTATTTAAGAATATTCCAATTATACCAATAGTAAAAATGATTGCGCCTAATGTTAAATAATGCCCAAGAGAAACTTCAAACATCTATTTTAACTCCCTCATTTGATTTAACTTCAACTAGCTCAACACCTTGATTTTTTTCTCTAGATATTTGGCTAAAATAATTTTGTCTTTTAACCCCTTCTCTTTTCCTAAATGTGAGAACGATTGCTCCAATCATGGCTACGAGTAATATCATCCCTGAAATTTGAAATAGATGAATATATTCTGTATATAATACACTCCCAATAGTATGAGTATTTGTAGAACTAGAAATCAGGCTATCAGAAAAGTTTTCGATAATGTCAGGTTTGTATTTCCATCCTCCAATTACGATTATCAATTCAAAAAAAATAATCAAACTTACAATTAATCCTATAGGTATGTGAGTACTTGTATCGCTTGATTTAAACCATTGATTTTTTTGCTGGGCAACGTTCAGCATCATTACAACAAATAGAAATAAAACTGCAACAGCCCCAACATAAACAATCAACATTATCATTCCTAAAAATTCTGCACCTATCATTATAAAAAGGCACGATATTGATATGAAATCCAAAATTAAAAAAAAAACAGAATGAACAGTATTCTTGGACACAGTTACCATTATTGCAGAAATTATTGCAACGAATGAAAAAAAATAAAAAAATATAGCGTGTGCTAACATTTACTATTATCTATAAGGGTTATCAGCTTTTATATTTGCAGCTAAAACATTCTCCCATCTATCTCCATTTTCTAAAAGCTTTTCTTTATTATAATAAAGTTCTTCCCTAGTGTGTGTAGCAAATTCAAAGTTAGGACCTTGAACTATAGCATCAACTGGACACGACTCTTCACATAAACCACAATAGATACATTTAAGCATATCAATATCGTATCTAGTTGTTTTTCTACTTCCGTCTTCTCTTGCTGTAGATTCTATTGTAATTGCTTGAGCAGGACAAACAGCTTCGCAAAGTTTACATGCTATACATCTTTCCTCGCCGTTTGGATATCTTCTTAAGGCGTGCTCCCCCCTATAACGTGGTGAAATCTTACCTTTTTCAAAAGGATAATTAAGTGTTTTTTTTGGTTTAAATGTCTCCTTTATAGCTATCAACAAACCTGTCAAAAAATCTATTAAAAATACTGTTTTAAAAATTCGAATTATATTCATAGTTTAATATACAGGTAATAAGTCAAAATATAATAAATAACCAGAAGTTAATACCACCCAAATTAACGAGAAAGGTAGAAAAACCTTCCATCCAAGCCTCATAAGTTGATCGTATCGATATCTTGGCACAATAGCTTTTATTAGTGCAAACAAAACAAACAAAAATAAAATTTTTAATATTAGCCACGCCGGTGGAGGCACCATTTCAAAAAATGGGGTATCCATTGGTGCTAACCAACCTCCCAGAAAAAGAATTGACCCAAGCGCACACATCAGTAAAATATTTGCATATTCACCCAACCAAAACATTGCATACATCATGCCACTATACTCTGTTTGATAACCTGCAACTAATTCAGCCTCTGCTTCAGGTAAATCAAATGGTGGTCTGTTTGTTTCTGCAAGCGATGAAATGAAGAAAATTACAAACATTGGGAATAAAGGAATTACAAACCAAATTTTCTCTTGAGCTAAAACAATATCACTTAAGTTTAACGAACCAACACACAATAAAACATTAATGATTATTACCCCAATAGAAACTTCATAAGAGACCATTTGCGCGGCAGATCTTATTGAGCCTAAAAATGGATACTTTGAATTTGAGGCCCAGCCGCCCATTATTATTCCATAAACACCCAAAGAAGAAATTGCAAATATGTAAAGTATACCAACATTTATGTCAGCCAAAACATAATTTTCGCTGAAAGGAATTACTGCCCATGCAATAAGGGCTAAAGTCATTGTAACTATTGGGGCTAAAATAAATATTATTTTATTTGAACTTGCAGGTATTATAATTTCCTTGAAGATGTATTTAAGCGCGTCTGCCAAAGTTTGAAATAAACCAAAAGGACCTACTACATTTGGCCCTCTTCTTTTTTGAACAAAAGCCCAAATTCTTCTATCAAGCCACACAATCATTGCTACTGATACAAGAACAGGATATTAAATTTATGTATTCCATTTAACCATCGGTTCCAGTTTTCAAAGAAACAAGTTTTAAATTTCTGCATTCTGCCATTGTCTTTGAAGATCTTGCTATAACGTTGGTAAAATAATAATCAATTTTATCGACGAAAATTTCTTCTTTTATGAAATCATTTTTAATTGTTTCATCATTTTTTTTTGTTTTTTGACTCAGATAATTTAAAAGATTATCTACTAGTTCTTGTTTATTTGTATAAAGACTTTTACCCTTAAGTTTCTTTGACAATTCATTAACAATTTCCCAATCTTCCTTTGCTTCACCAGGTGGATAGGAAGCCTTAAAAGCTAATTGTAAGTTGCCTTCAAGATTAGTGTAATATCCATCTTGTTCTGTATATGCCGCACTAGGCAATATCAGATCTGCCATTTCCGCTCCTCTATCACCATGAGTTCCTATATAAACAATAAATTCATTTTTCTTCTTTATACTCAAATTATCCTGCCCAAATAAGAAGACTAATTCAAATTGATTTGATAACAAATTATCTATAGTTTCGTTGTCTAAAATACCCAAATCGTATGCACCAACAGTTGATGCATTATTAGAAAGAACGTTAAGAGCATTCCAGCCATCATTTATTTTATT
>CACLWW010000018.1 GCA_902610755.1 uncultured Pelagibacteraceae bacterium
ATAATTAAAACTTTAAGAGTTAAAAATATGATATTAGTTACCAGTTCGCCGAAAAAAGTTGTTGGCTTAGAAGGTTTTGGAATTAGAATTACTAAACAAGAAATTATAAAATGAAAAAAATTTGTATAGTCGCATCAAAATATTATGAAGATATCATCAATATGTTAGTTAGTGGTGTAAATGATGTTCTAAACAATCATAAAAAAAAAATTAAAACAAAGATTATTTATGTTCCAGGTGTTTTCGAAATACCATATGCGATATCAAAAAATTTAAAAAAATATGATGCTTTTATAGCCTTGGGATGTGTCATCAAAGGTGAAACACCTCATTTTGATTTTATCAGTAAATCTTCAATAGATGCAATAATGAAATTATCCATTGAAAGTAAAAAACCTATTGGAAATGGAATTTTAACTTGCTTAAATAAAGAGCAAGCAATTGATCGTGCTGATAAATTAAATAAAAACAAAGGTAAAGAGGCTGCAAATGCAGCAGTTGAACTTTTGATTAGCGATAACTAGAAAGATGCAGCCACAATACAGTCCAAAAAACAATCCAAGAGTTATTATAATTCAAAAATTATATGGAAAATTTTTTAATAAAGATGAGGAATTAACATTTCCTAAACACAGATTTAAAAAATTTATAAAGGATGTTGTGAAGGGAACAATTGAACGAAACGAAGTAATTGATAATGAAATTCAAATACATTTAGAAAATGACATTAAACTAAAAAAACTTGATAAAATTTTCATAATAATAATTAAAAGTGCTATCTTTGAATTTTTGTATAAACCGAATGTTTCTTCAAAAATAATTATCAAAGAATATCTAAATGCATCTAATTATTTTATAGATTTATCACAAACAAGATATCTTAATGCATTATTAGATAAGATATCAAATAAAATTAGAGCTTAAATGAACGAAGTTCAATTAATCGATAAATTTCTAAAAAGATTAACCAAAAAAAAAAGTTCATCTCAAGGTCTAAACGATGATATTTTTTTTGATAAATCCAATAAATTAGCAGTATCAGTTGATACTTATGTTGAAAAAGTACACTTTCCTAATTTTAAAGCACCTGATCTTGTAATTAAAAAGATTTTAAGATCATCACTATCAGATTTAATTTGTAAGGGTGTAAAACCAAAATATTATTTTATATCAGCTAGTGGTAATTCAAAATCTTTCTCAAACAAAAATTTAAAAAAGATTTCAAACTCTTTATCCTTAGAACAGAAAAAATTTGATATTGAATTATCTGGTGGTGATACCGTTTATTCTAATACCAACTCTTTTACATGTTGTGTTATAGGATTTTCCAATAAAATAGTAAAAAGACATAACTCAATGATTGGAGATGATATATACATTACTGGTCACTTAGGCGATAGTTTCATAGGTCTTCAAATATTGAAAAAAAAAATTTCAATACCAAAACTAATGAAAAATTACTTCATTTCTAAATTTTATATGCCATCTATAAATTTGGAGATGGTAAATTTCTTACAAAAATTCGCAAATACTTCTATTGATATATCTGATGGTTTGTTGATTGACTTAAAAAAAATGATAAGACAACAGAAATATGGTTTTTCAATTAAATTGGATGACATTAAATTATCAAATCAACTCAAAAAAGTTTTAAGTAGTAATAAAAGATATAAAGTTGAAAATACAGTTTTTAATGGTGACGATTATGAAATTATTTTTACCTCTAATAAAAAAAACCGATCTTTAATCGATAAGTACGCTAAAAATAAAAAACTTAAAATTCAAAGAATCGGCAAAATTTTAAAAAAACACCAAGATTCATGTATTTTAAAAGGAAATAAGAAGTTTAGGATAAATAAAAACCTTGGTTATACTCATCAATTTTAATTAATATTATATTGCCTTTTATACTTATTTTTGTAATGTCCATTTTTTTTAAATAGAAACTTTTAATACATAAGGAATTTATGAACTATAATGTTGAAACAATCTTAATCTACACAATTTTAGCAGGTATATTATCAATAGTTTACGGATATTTTACAGGAAAAAATATTTTAGCTGCAAGTACAGGAAACTCCAAGATGCAAGAAATTGCATCTGCAATTCAAATTGGAGCAAAAGCGTATTTAAACAGACAATATAAAACTATTGCAATAGTTGGTTTAGTTGTTCTTGTTATTATTAGTTTCTCTTTTAGTTTCTTAGTTGGTCTAGGTTACTTAATTGGTGCAGCATTATCTGGTATTGCTGGTTATGTAGGAATGTTAGTTTCAGTTCAAGCTAATGTTAGAACTGCTGAAGCATCTAGAAAAGGTCTGTCAAAAGGTTTGTCAATTGCATTTAAGTCTGGTGCAGTTACTGGAATGTTAGTAGCTGGATTAGCTCTATTATCAATAGCAGTTTACTATTATTTACTTTTAAAATTTAACGTCGATAAAAGAGAATTAATTAATGCACTTATTGCATTAGGATTTGGTGCTTCACTCATCTCAATATTTGCACGACTAGGCGGTGGAATTTTTACAAAAGGAGCTGATGTTGGCGCTGATTTAGTTGGAAAAGTGGAAGCAGGAATTCCTGAAGATGACCCAAGAAACCCAGCAGTAATAGCAGACAACGTTGGAGATAATGTTGGTGACTGTGCGGGGATGGCAGCTGATTTATTTGAAACATATGCAGTAACTATTGTTGCTACAATGGTTTTATCATCAATCTTTTTCCAAAATGATTTAATGATGATGGTTTATCCTCTCACAATTGGAGGTGCTTGTATAGTTACATCAATTCTTGGTACTTTTTTTGTTAGATTGGGTTCATCAAAAAATATAATGCTTGCTCTTTATAAAGGATTCATTGTTACTGCGATTACATCTCTGTTAGTTTTGTATCCACTTACTGATTATGTTTTAGGTTTAGAAAAAGTATATTCAATTGGTAATAAACAATTTTCTGGCTTAAGTCTTTATTACTGCAGTGTAATTGGATTAGTAATTACAGGTCTACTTATATGGGTAACAGAATATTATACAGGTACAAATTATAGACCAGTGAAAAGTGTTGCATCTTCATCTACCACTGGTCATGGTACGAATGTAATCCAAGGACTAGCTGTTTCTATGGAAGCAACTGCAATTCCAGCACTAATTATTGTTGGTGGAATTTTATTAACAAATTATATTGCCGGATTATATGGAATAGCCATCGCCGTAACTGCAATGTTAGCTCTTGCTGGGATGGTCGTTGCATTAGATGCTTATGGACCAGTAACAGATAACGCTGGTGGAATAGCAGAAATGTCAAACTTACCTAAAAATGTTAGAAAGACTACTGATGCATTAGACGCTGTTGGTAATACTACAAAAGCAGTAACAAAAGGTTATGCAATCGGTTCTGCTGGATTAGGAGCCTTAGTCTTATTTGCAGCCTACACAGAAGATATTAAATTTTTCTCAAATCTACCAGGATCTAATTTAGAAAATGTTGTTGTAAGTTTTGATCTGTCAAACCCATTTGTGGTTGTGGGTCTTTTGGTTGGTGGTATGTTGCCATATCTCTTTGGGTCTATGGGTATGCAAGCTGTAGGAAGAGCAGGGGGCGCAGTTGTAATTGAGGTTAGAAGACAATTTAAAAAGATACCAGGGATAATGAAAAGAAAAGCTAAACCAGATTATGGAAAGTTAGTAGACCTATTAACTAAAGCAGCAATAAAAGAAATGATTATACCTTCTCTCTTACCTGTTTTATCTCCAATAGTTTTGTATTTAATAATTTATCAAATTGGTGGACAAGTTGCTGCTTTATCATCAGTGGGCGCAATGTTACTTGGAGTTATAATCACAGGTCTTTTTGTTGCAATTTCTATGACAGCAGGTGGTGGCGCTTGGGATAATGCAAAGAAATATATTGAAGATGGTAATCATGGTGGAAAAGGTTCTGAAGCACACAAAGCTGCAGTTACTGGTGATACAGTTGGAGATCCCTATAAAGATACAGCAGGACCAGCAGTTAACCCAATGATAAAAATTACAAATATAGTAGCTTTATTACTTTTAGCAGTTATTGCTGGATAATAGAATTATTGACCCTGTTCTCTTCTTTTTTTTCTTACGCCGAGAGGGTCGTTAATTTTTTGTCGCATACTTGATAAAAAATCATAAACAAAAGATCTTTTTTTATAGCCAATTTCTGTTTGATCTTTATCAAATTTTATCTTTTTCATATCTTCAATATCATAAAAGTCAATTTTCGCTAACAGCCCTCTTTGATCTATTTCAAGGACCAGTACATTATTAACAATTAATTCTCTTCTACCAAACAAATGTGTGTTAGTAATTTTTCTCTCTATATATATCCACACATCATTATCGAATGAACTCTTAGTAGAAGGCTCTCCAAAAATCTTAATTAAATCATTTTTATTTGTTGTATTAACTTGAATTTTTTTCATTTTTTTTTCAATGAAATAAACTCCATGATGATCATCAACCAAATTAAAAGAACAATTTGAAATAATTAAGAATAAGGATATAAGAAATATACTTTTCATGATTAAAGAATTTGTAAACTTATATAATAATTTAGTAAATCTCTCTAGAAATAAAAATCTTTTTCATTTTTTTACTGAGAAAGACACATTTTCTGATAGATTGCTCATTTTATTGTTTCATTTTGCATTCTTTTTGCGTCAACACAAAGTTAAAACTGATAAAGAATATCTTCAAAAGTTTTTCGATTATTTTTTTAGACAAATTGAGCTTAGTATTAGGGAGATTGGTTATGGAGATGCATCAATAAATAAAAAGATGAAAGATTATATAAATGTTTTCTTTTCAATTTTAGATAAAATTAGTGATTGGAATAATTTAGATAATGATAAAAAAGCTGATATTCTGGCATTTTATTACAAACCCAAAGATAATCATGAGAAAATAGTTAATTATTTTAATGACTATGAAATATATTTATCGAAAACTCCTTTAAAATCATTTACAAAAGGTGTAATAAATCATAAATTTTAATATTATGGCTGTACCAAAACGCAAAACAACCAAATCCAGAGCTGGAAAAAGAAGATCTCACATTCATTTTAAAACAAAAAATGTTATTGAAGATAAAAAATCAGGCGAGTATCGGCTTTCACATCATTTAGATTTAAAAACTGGTACCTATAAAGGTAGACAGGTATTAGATCCTAAGGAATAATTTTTCATTATGACCAAAATTTTAAATATTGCAGTTGATGCAATGGGTGGGGAAGGTTCACCAAAAAAAGCTATTGATGGAATAATCCATCATTCCAAAACAGCAAAAAATATTAATTACAATGTGTTTGGTGAAGAAGAAGAAATAAAAGGGCTTTTAAAAAATTTAAAAGGAAACAATTTTAAAATTTTTAATACAAAAGAAAAGATACTTGATACAGATTCCCCATTAACGGCTGCAAGAAAAGGAAAAAATTCAAGCATGTGGAAGGCAATAGAAAGTGTTAAATCAAAAGAATCAGATATAATAATATCTGCAGGAAATACTGGTGCACTATTCGTTATTGCAAAAATGAATTTAGAAATGATAGAAAATATTGACAAACCAGCCTTGTCTGCTTTATGGCCAAACAAATCAGGAATGAATGTTGTTCTAGATCTTGGGGCAAATATTGAATGTAGTGAAAAAAATCTAACTGATTTTGCTATAATGGGTTCATCTTTATTTAGATCACTTTTTCCAAAAGAACAGCCAAAAGTAGCATTATTAAACATCGGATCTGAAGATATAAAAGGTAACGAAATAATTAAAGGTGCTCACAAAATTTTAAGCGAGAAAAAAAATAATGAATTTAATTTTGCTGGTTATATAGAAGGTAATAATATTATGTCTGGTGATGTAAATGTTATCGTTACAGATGGTTTTACAGGAAACATTGCACTAAAAACAGCAGAGGGAACTGCAAATTTTATAATGAAGGAAGTAAAAGATTCAATGACATCTAATTTATATGGAAAAGTTCTATCTTTTCTAAATTTAAAAAATTTAAAAAAGGTTAAAGATAAATTAGATCCTAGACTTTATAATGGAGCAATTCTTATAGGTCTTAACTCTCCTGTGGTTAAAAGTCATGGTTCAACAGATTATATTGGTTTTTCTAACTCACTAAAGGTTTGTGAAAAAATAGTAAATGGAAATTTGATTGAAAAGATTAAACATAATATAATAGCTTAATGAGAGTAAACCTCACAAAAAAAGAGATCATAAATTCTGTATTTATGCAAATAGGTTTCTCAAAAAAAATGTCCGAAAGTATCCTTGAAGATATTTTATCTGATATTATTAAAAATCTTAAGAAATATAAAGTTGTTAAAATATCAAACTTTGGAACTTTTCATATACGTTTTAAAAGAAAACGTATTGGCAGAAATCCTAAGACCAAAGAGGAAAAAATTATTAAAGAAAGAAATGTGGTATTATTTAAACCATCTAAGGATTTTAAAGAATTTATTAATACTAAAAATGAAAAAAAACTCGAAAGCTTATAAAACAATTGGTGAAGTTGCAGAAATATTGGAATTAGAGTCTTCTGGAGATAAAAAAAATACTCATACGATAAGATATTGGGAGAGTGAATTTAAGCAAATAAAACCAACCATCATTAATAAAAGAAGACATTATGACGTTAGAAGTATAAATCTTCTTAAGAAAATAAAGTTTTTACTAAGAGATAAAGGAATGACTATTTCAGGTGTAAAAAAACACTTAAATGAAGATTTTTTTGATATTGACGGTAAAGAAAATCAATCTATAAATGCTCTAGATTTAAAGTTTAAATTAAACAAAATTAATAAATTAATAAAAGATTTGAAAATTTCAAATGGCAAAAAAAACACACGTTAAAGTAAGATTAGTTCCAGAGTCAAAACCTGATAGTCCGTTTTTCTATTATGTTAAAAAACCCGCTGGTGGTGAAAAGGCTAAGATCAAGCTAAAGGCAAAAAAATACAATCCTTCTACAAGAAAACATGAGGTTTTTGTCGAAAAAAAACTTCCACCGCACAGTAAATAATTAATTATCTTTTTTTCTTAAAATTTCTAAATTCGTATTGAATAAAAGCGTTAATCATACTTTTCCATACCTTTAGAGTAATCCTGTTATCTATTCTATTTTTTTTTGATTTTTTCTTAATGTTATTTAAAATTACATTAATTCTTTTTCTATCAATTATTTCACTCTTTTTTTCTTTAAGCTTCAAGACGTTTTTAACAACATTAAATCTCTTTTTTAATATTTTTATTAGCTGATTATCAAGTAAATCCAGTTTTTTTCTTAAAACAATTAATTTTTTTTTATTATTAGGCGACATTTAATCTTTTGGATTTAATTATAATTATTATATTTATTCATATATGTACATAAATAAAAGTATCGAAAATTTACTGTCTTTTTGGTTAATTATTATGTTTGTCTTAGTTTCATCAATCATAGTTGTTGGTGGACTTACAAGATTAACTGACTCAGGTCTATCAATTACTGAATGGGAATTATTTAAAGGGGTTTTACCCCCTTTTTCAAATACTGAATGGGTTGCTTATTTTAATTTATATAAGGAAATACCTGAATATAAATTACAAAACTTCAATATGTCGCTAGATGAATTCAAAGTAATTTTCTGGTGGGAGTGGGCACATAGATTTTTGGGTAGAATAATAGGTTTATTTTTTCTGATACCATTAATATATTTTATTCTTAGACTAGGTTTAAAAAAAACTAAGTCGTATATATTTATATTTGTACTAATATGTGCTCAAGGGCTTATAGGTTGGTATATGGTTATGAGCGGGTTAGCTAACAAAGTTGATGTAAGCCATTTTAGATTATCACTTCACCTAACAACTGCCTTTATTATCTTAACACTCATACTTTGGCAAATTTTCAATCTTAAAATAAAATTAAACACTAACTATGGGTATATAAAATTTAAATTACCTGAGATATTCATTTTCTTGATTTTTTTACAAATAATTGTTGGTGCTTTTGTTTCGGGTATGGATGCTGGAAAAATTTATAATTCATGGCCATTAATGGGATCAACATTTTTTCCAAATGATAATAATCTTTACAACTTGTTTAAGATTTCAGCCTTTAGTGAACCATCTCTAGTTCAATTTATGCATCGAAATCTTGCTTACATCATAATGTCAGTATATTTGATCACTCTTTATTTTGTAATTTCAAATAAATTAATAAAGTTTAATAAAACAGTTGTAGTTTTAGGATTAATATTATTAATTCAAATAGTGTTAGGAATTTTGACAGTAACTAGTGGTGCACAAATGTTTATTGCATCTATGCACCAAATTAGTTCAATTTTACTTGTAAGCTTTAGTGTTTATTTTTTATTCATAAACACTAAGAAAAATTAACTTACAGCCTTCAGACTTGGTTTACCTGAAGCATCAAGTGCCTGTTTCAAGTCTGCAATAATATCATCTGGATGCTCAATACCTATTGATAGTCTTATGTAACCAGGTGTAACACCAGCTGCTAATAATTCTTCTTCAGTAAGCTGACTATGAGTTGTTGTAGCAGGGTGTATAGCTAAACTTCTAGCGTCCCCAATATTTGCTACATGATAAAACATTTTTAAAGCCTCAATAAACTTTTTACCAGCTTCTACACCACCTTTAACTTCAATACCTACTAGAGCACCGTTACCTCCAGAAAAATATTTCTTAGTTCTATCGCCAACTGCTCCTTTGTGAAGTGTTGGATATATAACTCTTTCAACATTTTTGTGTTTGGTTAAAAAATCAACTGCTTTTTCAGCGTTTGAACAGTGTTGTTTCATTCTTAAAGGTGCTGTCTCTAGACCTTGTATAATACCCCAAGCGTTATCAGGTGCCAAAGGTGCTCCTAAGTCCCTTAATAGACATACCCTCGCTCTTACTGCAAAGGATACATTAGCTCCAGTCAATTGAGGTACAACTTCACCCCATTTTGCTCCACCGTAACTCATATCTGGTTCATTAAATAAAGGTTGTCTTTTTGGATCAGCTGTCCAGTCAAAATTTCCTCCATCGACTAAACATCCACCGATTACTGTACCATGACCTCCTATGAATTTAGTTAAAGAATGAACAACAACAGCTGCACCATGGTCTAATGGCTTACATATAACTGGTGCTGCAGTATTATCCATTATTAGAGGTATATTGTGCTTTCTTCCAATATCAGAAACTTCTTTTATTGGAAAAACTCTTAAAGCAGGATTAGGTAATGTTTCCGCATAAAAACATCTTGTTCTGTCATCTATTGCTTTTTCAAAATTTTTTGGATCAGACGGATCAGCGTACCTTACTTCAATACCAAGTTTTTTTAACGTATGTGTAAATAAGTTTACTGTTCCACCATATAGATCTGTTGAACTAATAAAGTTATCACCTGACTGACACACGTTTAGAATTGCAAAAGTAGAAGCTGCTTGACCAGAACCAACAGTCACACAAGCTAGTCCGTTTTCAATAGCTGCAACTCTTTTTTCTAAGACATCATTTGTTGGGTTCATGATCCTTGTATAGATGTTTCCAAACTCCTTAAGTGCAAATAGATTTGCTGCATGTCCAGTGTTATTAAACTGATATGATGTTGTTCTATAAATCGGAACGGCAACTGCTGTAGTTGCTGGATCACTTCTATATTCACCACCATGTAGAGCAATAGTCTCTGGATTCTTTGATTTACTCATTTTTTTCTCCCTTCGTTGATGATTTGTGTTTTTTGATCAGTAGAAATTGTGAATTATGCACTACTTTCATATAATTATTAAGGCTATCATAATATAATTGGAAAAAACAAGATAAATATAATAATTTGACAATAGGCTATTTCTAAGTATTAATCCCCGCAAACATGACTAAATTCGTTAAAAAAAGTGAAATAAACTGTAAGTGGTATGAAATTGATGCCAAAAATGCAGTTGTAGGTAGATTAGCAACTATAATTACAAAAATAATTAGAGGTAAAAATAGCCCTAAATTCTCACCTCATATGGATCATGGTGATTTTGTAGTGGTTAAAAATATAGAACACATAAAATTTACTGGAAATAAATTTGAAAATAAAAAATATTACCGACACACAGGTTATCCTGGTGGTATAAAAGAAACAACACCTGAAAAATTACATCAAAAAAAACCAGAGGAAGTATTAAAATTGGCAGTAAAAAGAATGTTGCCAGGTGGAGCTTTAGGAAAGAAACAATTATCAAAACTTAAAGTTTATGTTGGAGAAAAACATCCTCATGAGTCTCAAAGTCCAGAATTGATTGATGTGTCAAAATTAAATAATAAAAATATTGTCAGAAACTAATTATGGCTATAGAAAATATACAAAGTATGGGTAATTTTACAGACGGTAAATACGCTACTGGAAGACGAAAAAAGTCAATTGCTAAAGTTTGGCTTAAAAAGGGTAGTGGTAATATTTTTGTTAATGGTAAGAAATATGACGAATATTTTAAAAGATCTAATCATGTGAATCAATTGTTACGTCCTTTTGAGCTTATTGAACAATCAACTTCTTACGATGTAAGATGTTCTGTGAAGGGCGGTGGACATAGTGGCCAAGTTGGAGCCATGATACATGGTATATCTAAAGCTTTATTGTTATTCGACGCTTCATTCAAGGCTCCTTTAAAAAAAGAAAAACTTACCACGAGAGATTCTCGTTCTGTTGAACGTAAAAAATACGGTCATAGAAAAGCAAGAAGAAGCTTTCAGTTTTCTAAAAGATAATTACTTTTTTACAATCAACTGTTATAATAATTTATGGACAAACTTAACGTATTAATTGCGGGCTCAACGGGTTATATTGGAACTCAATTGGTGAAACTCCTCTGTAAGCACAAAAATGTGAAAATAAAATATCTTTGTGGAAATACATCTGTTGGTAAGAATATTTCATACTACGATAAAGATTTAAAGAAATATAAGCTACCAAAGATAATCAAGATTAATTATAAACTATTTAAAGATGTAGACGTTATATTTACATCCTTGCCTAATGGCGAGTCTCAAAAAATCGCTAACAAACTATTAAAAAACAATATCATGATTGATCTATCAGCTGATTTTAGATTAACGAATGCAAAAATATATAACAAATATTATGGGATAAAACACATATCTTTAAATAATCTTAAAAAAAGTATTTATGGCTTAACTGAAATTAACAAGAAAAATTTATCAAAAGGTAAAATAATAGCTTGTCCGGGCTGTTATCCTACATCTATACTTTTACCGTTATTCCCCTTAATCAAAAAAAATTTAATTGATTTTAAAAATATTGTTATTGACTCAAAATCAGGTTTTTCTGGAGCTGGTCGTGGTGTTCATAAAAAATTCAAGAATAAAAATCTATACGGTTCAACAAGTGCTTATGGAATTGGTTCTCATAGACATAATGCAGAAATTCAGCAGGAATTGAGCAATATTAAAAAGAACATAGAGTTTACTTTTACTCCTCATATACTACCTATGTTTCGAGGGATTTTATCAACTATTTATTTAAATTATAAAAGTAAATCTAATTTGAATAAAATATACAATGAATTAAGAAGATATTATATGAAAGATAAATTTATAAAAATATTGAAGAATAAAGCTCTAAGCACGAATGATGTTATTAACACAAATAATTGTCAAATATCAGTTTGTAAATCTAAGGATAAAAAAAAATTAATTATTCTAAGCAGTATAGATAATTTGATAAAAGGCGGGGCAGGGCAAGCGGTTCAAAATTTAAATTTTATTTATAATTTAAAGTTTAATGAGGGTTTAAAATGAGAAATTTTTTATTCATAGTATTATTCATTTTAATTTCATGTAGCAAAAAAGATCTTAAGACAGAGGTTGTAGACATAAATAAAAAGATGACTTTCGAAGAATTTAGGGTTTTGATCGAAAAGAATGGAAATATTAAAGGATATCCGAGCTTAGATTAATGAAAAAGAAATTTAACATTGCGATTGTAGGATTAGGACAAATAGGTATTTTTCTTTATAATGAACTCAAAAGAAATCAAAAAACTATTCAACTTTTAACAGGAAAAAAAATTAAAATTGTTGGTTTATCAGCAAGAAACAAAAATAAAAAAAGAAGATACCCAATTAATAAAAAGATCTTTTTTAAAGATCCAATTAAAATGCTTAAGAGTAAACAAGTTGATATTTTGTTTGAATGTATTGGATTATCAGATGGAATGTCAAAGAGATGTGTTGAGTTTGCTTTGAATAGGAAAATTCATGTCATAACACCAAACAAAGCCTTAATATCAAAACATGGTGACAAACTTTCTTCAATTGCTGAAAATAAAAGAGTAAATTTAGAGTTTGAAGCATCTGTTGGAGGTGGTATTCCAATTCTTAGAACAATTAAAGATAGTCTTGCAACCAATCACATTACAAAAGTTTATGGAATATTGAACGGAACATGTAATTACATATTATCTGAGATGGAAAAAACAAAAGATAATTTTAAAAATGTCCTTACAAAAGCCCAAAAATTGGGGTATGCGGAACCAGGTAATCCAAAATTAGATTTAAATGGGTATGACGCTCTTGCTAAAGTTAAGATTCTATCTGCTTTAGCGTTTAATAAACGTTTGTCGAATTCTGTTTCTTTGATGGAAGGTATAGAAAATATCGAACCAAAGGATTTTGAAATAGCAGATCAATTAAATCTAAGAATAAAATTATTAGGTATTACAGAAATCATCAATAACAAGCTTTTTGAAAGAGTTCACCCGTGTTTGGTCAAAAAGAATACATATATTGGAAATGTAGGCGGTGTAATGAACGCAGTAATATTAGAAGGAAAACCAGTCGGAGAGAGTGTTTTACAAGGTGAAGGGGCAGGGCCTGAACCTACATCATCTGCACTAATGTCAGATTTAATGTCAATTTTGAGAGGAAATATTAAATATCCTTTTGGCATTCCAAATGCAAAACGGAATAAAATTAATAGTTATGATCTTAATAATTATGAAAATTCCCTGTATATTCGATTTGAAGTAAAAGACAAACAAGGTGTATTATCTCAAATCACAAAAAATTTAGCTAATAACAAAATTTCTATTCAAAGATTAATACAAATACCAAATAATAAAAACAAAACAGCTTCAATTGTTATTATTACACATGCAACTAAACAAATAAATTCAGATAAATGTCTAAGATCATTACAAAAAAACAAAAATGTGCTTAAAAAGCCTGTTTTATTAAGGCTTTTTTAGTAATGGAAATATACGTAAAGATATTTGAAGTTATTTTTCCAGTTTTTTTTGTCATAGGTATTGGCTACTATTTGGGTAAAAAAAATCCAAAATTTGACACTAATTTTATAACAAATTTTGCTGGAAATATTGGTACTCCAGCAATGATTTTTTATACTGTTACAACAACAGGCATAACCCTAAGTATTTTTATTCATTACTTTGCCTATGCTATTTTAATGATTGGTGGTTTTGCAATAGTTGGACTTATAATACTTTTCCTTCTTAAAAAAGATCTTAGTATGGAACTCCCACCATTAATTCTTCCAAATACTGGAAATATGGGTGTTCCTATTTGCTTGTTTGCCTATGGAACTCAAGGTTTAGGAGTAGCTTCAGCTATTGCTTCTGTAATTATTCTATTTCATTTCACATTAGGTGTTTTTTTAGCCAAAAAAAAATTTTCATTTGAAATTCTTATTAAAAGTCCACCTGTATACACAATTATAGTCTCTGTTTTGTTTCTTTTTTTTGATATCAAAACACCTTTATTTCTTGAAAACACAACTTTTCTTCTCACTTATGCAACTATTTTTTTGGTATTGATGTCTTTGGGTATTGCATTAACAAGGTTTAAATTTTCTTTTCGAGACTCAATTATATTCTCATTTTTAAGAGTTATAATAGGTCCCATTATAGGCTTTGCTGTTATTTATTATTTTGATCTTTCAGGATTTCCTGCAGGAGTACTTTTAATACAAAGTGCCATGCCAAGTGCTATATTGAACTATTTAGTTGGAAGCATGTATTCTCCCAAAAAAATTGTTGATAGTATTGCAAGTACAATTGTTACATCAACTTTAATGTCATTTATAACTATTCCTATTGTGGTATTCTTTGCTTTAAGATATTTCAATTAGATATAATATATCAATGAAAGCTATAACTTTTAATCTATTAGCGTGGGTAATGCTCCCCATAATGGATGGTTTTGCTAAATATCTCAGTTCTGATCTTCCAGTTTTACAAATTACGTGGGCACGATACTTCTTCACTGTAGCATTTACATTACCAATAATGTTTTTCTTTTTTAAAAAAAATCTTGTTTGGACTGATAAACCTAAACTACAACTTATTAGAGGCTTAATTTTATTAACCGCAAATGTTTGTTTTTTTTATTCAATTTCAATAATTTCGTTAGCAAAAGCTCTTACATTAGCATTCATTGCCCCTTTAATTGTCACAGCATTTTCTCCAATTTTTTTAGGTGAGAAAGTTGGTTTTAGAAGATGGTCTGCAGTTATAATTGGTTTTATTGGATCAATGGTAGTAATTAGACCAGGATTTGTAGAAATAAACTTAGCAAGTTTAGCAGCTTTAGGAACTGGGGTTATGTATGGTTTTTATTTAATAATTACACGAAAACTAAGTTCATCTGATAATCCATTATTAACTTTATTATTAACTGGTGTAGTAGGGGCCATAATAATCTCATTTGTTATGCCTTTCGTGTGGATTAAACCTACCTTAAATCAATGGTCTATGATGGCAGCTATTGGAATATTTGCATGTGTAGGTCATTTATTTATTATATTGTCTCTTAAATATGCAGATGCTTCTAAGTTAGCTCCATTTAGTTACTTTGAGATAGTTACAAATATTATAATAGGATATTACTTCTTTAGCGATTTCCCTGATAAATGGACTTTCCTTGGTTTATTTATTATTATCCTTAGTGGTATCTATATATCAAGGCGAGAGAACATCGTTAAAAGACTTAAATAAATGGGTAATATAAGTTTACTAATTAGTTAAGTAATACTTTAATATATTATTGTAAACTATTGTTATTATTGAATATTGTTAGTAGCTTTAAAAAGATATTTTTGGTAAAAAAACTTACAAAAAAAATGTAAATTAAGGGTAAAACCTTTAAAATAGACACTAATATTGGTTCAAACACTGTGAAAAATCAAAAAAAAAGGGGTGTCTAAAACTATTGTTATTCCATAATTCTAGACCAATGCAGATATTGAATATGCTATTTAAACGGCCATAGAGGGGTCAATTTTAAGAATTGTCCTCAGAATGGTGCAACTGGTCGTTGAATTTATAAATAATATCAGTTTATAGACTAAATATAAAAAATACGTTGATTTTATTGGGTTTTTAATTGAAAAAAAGCCCTAAATATCAACCTTTTCTGACCTCAGCAATTTCAATTTTTGATCAACTCCACCTCTTCCAGAATAACCTCCGAGGCCTCCATCAGACCTAATAACCCTATGACAAGGTATATTTGGAGCATAAGGGTTCTTAGCACACGCATTAGCAACCGCACGAGCTGATTTAGGCTTATTTATTGCTATAGCTACTTGTTTATATGTTTTTACAGATCCTTTAGGTATCTTTTTAAGATAATTCCACACTTGTAATTGAAATTTAGTGCCTTTCATGAAGAAAAACCCCTGTTTCCTTGCACTTTTTACGGTGCAAAGAACAGTAGTTTTGGCACGTCGTTGTATGCGCTACCGCCATGCCTTCCGCCCTACGATTTTAGCGCTACTCCGTAAGACTTTCTGCCCCCTGGGCTTGGTCCTCTCGGCCTTTCCCCAGTCGGCCAGTTAAGGGTTGCCCCTTAATTCATATTACAATAACAAACTACTTAGGTTGAATGTATCACTTTTTAAGCGATTAAACAGGATAGGTGTGAATAACGTTAATAACCCTAAAAGT
>CACLWW010000019.1 GCA_902610755.1 uncultured Pelagibacteraceae bacterium
AAACTTTCACCTATGATAAAGTGACCAATATTAAATTCTTTTATGTATGGAATTTTTCTTAAAATTTTTGTTGTTTTGTAATCTAGTCCGTGTCCTGCATGTACCTCAATGTCATAATCAAATGCTAATTTACTTGCATCTTTAATTCTCTTTAGTTCATTGGAAAATTTTGCACCTTTTTTAACTAAAATTGATATTTTTCCTGTGTGGAGCTCAACGCAGTTCGTTCCTATTTTTTTCGAGATTTCAATATTTTGTTTTGAAGGGTCTATAAATAAACTAGTTCTGATTTTAGCTTTATTAAGTCTGGATATAATTTTTTTTAAGTTATGAAAATTTTTTTTTAAATCTATTCCCCCTTCTGTGGTAATTTCTTTTCTTTTTTCAGGCACTATACAAACGTAATTAGGCATGTTTCTAAGAGCAATTTTTAACATTTTGTTATTACATGCCATCTCTAAATTTATTTTAATTCTTTTTTTACAAAGTTTTTTTAAATCTAAGTCTTTAATGTGTCTTCTGTCTTCTCTTAGATGAACTGTAATAGAGTCGGCTCCAGAATTAATTGCAATATCTGCAAATTTTAAAATATTTGGATGATTTTCTCCTCTAGCGTTTCTTAATGTAGCCACATGATCAATGTTAACACCGAGTTTAGACATTATTTTAGATATCTACTTCCTGGTTTTGTAATTTGTATATTCTTTAAAGAAGTTGGTAATTTATTTCTCTTGTAAACAGGAATATCTAGTTTTACTTGAGATATAATTTTTTTTGATATTTTTAATTTTTTCGATCTGTCAATTAGGCAAGCAATTCCAACAAACTTTCCACCAAATCTTTTAATAAGTCTTACACACTCCAATGATGATTTTCCTGTGGTGATTACGTCTTCTACTATTAATATTTTTGTTTTTTTTTTAATATTAAAACCTCTTCTAAGTTTAAATTTTTTATCTACTCTTTCACAAAAAATAGTCTCTTTTTTTAATAATCTTCCTATTTCATAACCAATAATTACACCTCCCATTGCTGGGGATAGAATGACATCAAAACTTTTAATATTTCTTTTAATTTTTGTTGCCAAGGAACTTATAAATTTTTTAGCTTGAGTTGGTTTGCTTAAAAGCTTAGCACATTGAACATATTGGGGTGAATGTAGACCAGACGAAAGTACGAAGTGTCCCTCTAAAAGAGCGTCAGTTTTTTTTAAAACCGCCAAAGAATTTTTTAAAGAAAGCATATTTTTGGTTTTTGTGTCTTATAATTTTAAATTTATACTCTCTTTGTTTTAACTCACTTATTAATTTTGTAAAGTTTTTGAGATCAGAAATAATTAGATTAAATCTAAAATTAATTGAAGTTTTTGTTTTTTCTACCATTTCAACACTAGAAATATTTACGTGATTTTCTCCAATCATAGTAGTCACTGTTCCAAGAACACCTGGTTTATCAGGTAACGAGATCCAAAGAGTGGTATTATATATTTTGTCAGTTGGTTTAGAATTTTCTCTATATTGCCAATATCTTCTTATTGCGGCTCTCGCTTTACCTGTTTTAGCTGAACTCAACCAATGTAAAGATGGTGATTCTTTCTTTGATGTTATAATCTTAACCACATCACCGTTTCTTAAGATACTTTGTAAATGACTCTCTTTACCGTTTATTTCTGATCCAATAGCAGTATCTCCAACTTGTGTATGTACAGCATACGCAAAATCTATTGGGGTAGCATCTTTTGGAAGTTTAATCACAGATCCCTTTGGTGTAAAGCAAAATACATTTTCTTGAAACATCTGAAGTTTAGTATATTCATAAAAGTCCTCTGGATTTTCATTTCTCTCAATTATTTCAACTAGATCTTTCAACCAATCGTATTCTTTCCAAGTTAAAGAATTAAATTTTTCAGAAGATTTATATTTCCAATGAGAAGCAATTCCTCTTTGAGCGTATTCGTGCATCTGCATTGTTCTTAATTGAATTTCAATAGGTCTTTTGTTTGGACCAATTATAGCGGTATGTAATGATTGATATTTATTTATTTTAGGAGATGAAATATAATCTTTAAATCTTCCCGGTATACAATTCCACTTTTTGTGGAACACCCCCAAAGTCTTATAGCAATCTGATACATCGTCAACAATTACTCTAAATCCGATTATATCTGTAATTTGCTCTAATGATGTTCTTTTTTTTTGAATTTTTCTCCAAATAGAAAAAGGTGTTTTCTCTCTACCAAATATTTTAACATTTAATCCCTCTGCTTTTAAAATTTTTTGAAATTCCTCAGAAATCATATTAAAATTTGAAATATTATTTTCTTTTATTTCATCAAGTCTTTTCTTAACGAGATGTCTTGCTTCAGGATTTAAAATTTCGAAAGAAAGATCTTCCAACTCATCTCTAATTCTATTCATGCCCATTCTGTCTGCTAATGGAGCATATATTTCCATTGTTTCTTTAGCTTTTCTTATTTGTTTTTCTTTTAGTTTTACAAACTTAATTGTTCTCATATTGTGAAGTCTGTCAGCTAATTTTACAAGAAGGACTCTTATATCTTTGGAGGTTGCTATGATTAATTTTCTAAAATTTTCAGCTTTAGAGTCTTGAGCTGCTTGATTTTCAAATGCAGAGATTTTTGTGACACCTTCCACTAAATCAGCAACTTCTTGACCAAATTCTTCCTTGATTGTTTTATAAGTAGCTCTAGTATCTTCAATCGTATCGTGTAGTAATCCAGTTGCAATAGTTGCGCTATCAAGTTTTAAATCTGAGAGAATATTTGCTACAGCTATTGGGTGAATAATATATGGCACACCTTCATCCCTTTTTTGTTTCTTGTGAGCCTCGAGAGCAAAATTATAAGCTTTAGTTAAAGTTGTCGGGTTTAAAAATTTATTATATTCCCTTACCTTATTTATTAATTCTTCAGATTTAAGCATATTTAATTATACCATTACTTTGATAAATCTTTATATCACTAATTGATTTGGGGTTTAATTTTTTTATTAAAATATCTATTTTTTGCTTATTTTTCGGATGTATCCAGTTTTTTTTTATTTCATATAATGGAATTAAAGTAAAATTTCTTTGATGCATTCTTGGGTGTGGAGTAATAATTTTTTCTCCTTTATGAATAATACTTTTGCAAGTATTGTTGAAATCAATAATATCAATATCGCAAGTTCGTGGTGCGTTTTTTATACTTTTTTTTCTTCCTAATAATGTTTCTATTTTTTTTATTTTATCAAACAAATCGATAATTGTTAAATCTGTTTTACATTCAATAATGAGGTTTAAAAATTTTGGATTCGATTGGTTTGGCCACGATGGTGTTTCATAAAGTTTTGAGACTTTTAGAAAGTTACAAAAATGAGATAAATGAAACTTAGTTTTTTCAATATTATCAGCTCTATTTCCCAAATTTGAGCCTAGTGCCAGTATGATTGTATTATGACGATCTTCTAAAATATCTTGCTTTATCACGGTTCCAGTCCCTTGTTTTTTTTGTTTGTCGTTTATCAAATCTTTTTTTACCTTTTGCGACGGCAATCTCCAACTTTGCTCTCCCTTTTTTAAAATACATTTTAAGAGGTATAAGTGACAATCCATCTCTATTAACTTTACCAATTAATTTTTTTATCTCTCTTTTATTTAACAACAGCTTTCTCTCTTCTCTAGGATTATGGTTAGTAAAACTTGCCTCTTTATAAATTGGTATGTGTGAATTTACTAAAAAAAACTCACCATCTTTTTCAATGGCATATGATTCTGCTATATTAACTTTTCCTGCTCTTACAGACTTAATCTCAGATCCTTTTAATACAATTCCTGCCTCTAAAATTTCTTGGAAAAAAAAATCAAAGGATGCTTTTCGATTTAAACAAATTATTTTGTGTCCAGGTTCTTTTTTTACCATGCTACAATAATTTTGCAGACAATAATGCTTCTTTTACTTTTTCCTTAGTGGATTCTTGTATTTTAACTAATGGCAGTCTAACATCATCACTGCACAGACCTAAAAGTTTAGCTGCATATTTTGCAGGTGCTGGATTGCTTTCAATAAATAGAGCTTTATGAAGTGGTTGAAGCAAAGCATCAATTCTTTCAGCCTCTTTAATTTCATTATCAGAATTTGATTTTGAAAATTTTTGAAAATCCGAACATAACTTTGGTGCTATATTTGCTGTAACTGAAATTATACCAACTCCTCCTCTTTTATTAAATTCAAAAGCAAGACCATCTTCGCCAGTTAGCTGAATAAAATCAGGACCCAATTTTTTTAAAGTTTGATCAAGTCTATTTAGGTCTCCTGTCGCATCTTTTACACCTGCGATATTCTTAAGTTCATAAAGTCTTGCCATTGTATCAACTGACATATCAATAACGCAACGACTTGGAATATTATAAATAATTATTGGCAAGCTTGTATTATCATTAATTGATTTATAGTGTTGATATAAACCTTCTTGTGTTGGTTTGTTGTAATATGGAGTAACTACAAGTACGCCGTCTGCTCCTGCCTTTTCTGCATGCTTTGTTAGAGCTACAGCTTCAGTTGTAGAATTTGATCCAGTGCCTGCAATTACCGGAATTTTGCCTTTTGCTTCTTTAATACAAAGCTCAATGACTTTTTCATGCTCTTCATGGCTCAATGTGGGCGATTCACCAGTTGTTCCTGCAGGAACTAAACCATTTGTGCCATTTTCAATATGAAAATTTATTAGTTTGATATAACAATCTTCGTCTAATTTATTATTCTTAAACGGAGTTAATAACGCAACATTTGATCCTTTAAACATATAACTTTATAACATAGATTATCGATTCATTTACAAAAATATGATCTTTTTTAAAATATTTATCAAATTTATTTTAATCTTTCTGTTAATTTTAGGCTCATATTCATTTTCAAGTGAGTTAATTATTCCACCAAAAAAACCAACATTATCTGATGAGGTTAAAAAAAAGATTATATCAAAAAAAAATATTATACCTCCAATAAAACCTACAGTTAAAAAAGAGAAAGAAATTCAAGAAGAAAAAAAGGAAAAGGTTGAAAAAGCAGAAACTGATAAGGATTTTCAAAATATAGGAATTTTGCTACCTAAAAAGAAACCAACAATAATTGTTAAAAAGACAGAGCCAAAAAAGGAGAAAGTTAAAAAATCAAAATATTATAGTAAAAAAGACGTAAAAATAGCTCAACAATCTTTAGATTTAATTAAAAGAAAAAAGTGGCAAAGTGCAATCAAAATAGCTTCTCGTGCAAAAGATAAGTCAATTTATGATTTCACAATGTGGAGATACCTATTAGAAAGAAACAATAATGCAAATTATTCTGACTATAGTTCATTTTTAAAAAGAAATGAAACTTATCCTCGTCGTGGTAGAATTGAATATCTATCTGAAAAGAAATTATCAGTTAAAAAAATTGGTCACAAAAAAATAATAGATTTATTCGAGAATAAAAAACCATTAAGTGGATACGGAGAGATAGTTTTGGGGGAAAGCTTATTAGAAGATGGGCAAAATGTAGACGGTATAAAGTTGATAAAAAAAGGATGGGTTACTGCCGATTTATCTAAAGCAGAACTTAGACCTACATACAAACGAATAAAAAAATATTTATCATCAGATGACCATATTAGAAGGGCTGATTACCTAGCTTGGGAAAATAAATATTGGGATTTAAAAAGAATGTTAAGATATTTACCGAAAGATTACCAGCTTCTTTATACTGCGAGGCAATTGCTAATGAGTAAATCATATGGTGTAGACAATGCAATTTCAAAAGTGCCTGAAAGTTTCAGAAATGACCCAGGTCTTAACTATGACAGATTAAAATGGAGAAGAAAAAGAGGTCGAGTAGATAGCTCATTAGAAATTTTGTTAAACATTAAGAATACTAAGAGTTATATGGTAAGACCAGACAAATGGTGGGTAGAAAGGTCAATTATTGGAAGATCGTTAATTTATAAAAAGAAATATCAAACAGCCTACAAAATTGTCAATAACCACTCATTAGAACAAGGAACTCCGGAATACGCTGAGGCAGAATGGTTTAGTGGATGGATTGCTTTAAGTTTCTTAAATGATCCAATTTTAGCAAGAGAACACTTTAAATCTTTTTATCAAAATGTTGGTTATCCAATAAGTTTATCTAGAGGAGCATTTTGGTTAGGAAGAACTTATGAAAAACTGGGTGACCCCGTAACAGCTGATAAATATTACAGTGAAGCGTCTAAATTTCCGACTACATATTATGGACAACTTGCACATATGAAAATTAAACCAGACGAAACATTTTCTTTAAATGAAACTATGAAAGCAAACGATAAATACAAAAAAGAATTTAAGGACAAGAAATTATATAAACTCGTTTATTTACTTTATGAGATAGAAAGAGATAAATATACAAAACATATTTTACGTCATTTAGCTCTTGATAATATAGATCAAGGAAGTGAAGTTCTAGCTGCAGAACTTGCTACCGAAATTTCAAGATATGATTTTGCAATTCAAATATCTAAATTGGCATCTTATGAAAAAAGATTTCACAATCAATATAACTATCCTGTTATCAGCACACCAACTATGGTTGGGGGAAGAAAAATTCCTAACCCTGCATTGATACTTGCAGTTATAAGACAAGAGAGTGAATTTGATAGTAAAGCAAATAGTTACGCTGGTGCGAGGGGTATGATGCAACTTATGACTTACACAGCTAAGATTGTTGCAAAACAAGCTAAGCTACCATATTCAAAATCAAGATTAACTTCAGATCCTGAATACAATATTAATTTAGGGTCTCATTATTTAGCAGGATTAATTTTAGAATATGATGGTGCCTATCCTTTTGCTATTGCCGCTTATAATGCGGGCCCTAAAAGAGTTAGATATTGGAAAAAAATAAATAAAAATCCTCAAAAGGATCAAGTGGATTATGTTGATTGGATTGAGCTTATCAAGTTTAAAGAAACAAGGAATTATGTTCAAAGAGTTCTAGAAAATTATAACGTTTATCGATACGTGCTAGAACAAAAGCCTATCAAAATGAAAGATTTTTTTGCAAATTACCCATTATACTAGGTGTTAGTGGTACACACTACTTCACACTAGCTCACACTACTTCACACTAGTTACGCGGATAATTAAAATTTTATTTAATATAATACCCATAAAAACGCATCAATTTATGAAAAAAACTAGTGCCCGGACTAGAGACTTTTGAAATAAATAATATAATATAATTACTAAGTCCTGATTTAGAAAACAACTCTACTTGCTGGGACTTTAAATACAACGCTAAAGGAGAAAAATGAAAATAATAATACAATCAATTAAAAACTATTTTAAATCAAAAAAAGATAAAGGACTAGAGCCAATATTCTTTGAAAAAATAGGTGATCAAAAAACAACAAGAGATGAGCTGCGTAAAAATTTAATTAGAGCACTAAAAAAGAACGGTTGGACTATCAAAAAATAGACTGGTCTATTTCAGTTGCCCTGAGTCATTTAATCAGAATAATGACATAATTATTAATTCACTAAATATTCATTTTTGTTTAATAGAAGATCTCTTTTTTTTAAATAAAAGATAAACTTATCCGTAATAATATTTTTCTCTAAAATATGTTTTGTAGTTTGATTTTTTATATTTTTAAGAACTCTTTCTTTTATTGTTGATTTAAAATTAATTTTACCTGATCTTGATATCATAAACATATGATTATCAAATAATCTATGGTGAAATGTACAGAGCCATATTCCGTTTTCACCATCGACAGCAAATTGCATTCTTTTCTCTAAGGCTAAATCTTTCCTTTTTCTTATTTCGGCAACAGGCCAAATATGCGCTCCTTGAATTAACTCAGAATCATCACAATCACATAATGAACATTTTTTATCGCCTAACTTTCTAAAAAGAGCATACACGTAACTTGGAGATCTTAATTTAGAGTCAGACAATACATCTTCTGGTTTTAAGGAAATATTAGCATTATTAATCTCAATTTTTTTAAATTTATTTAAAACTTCCAGTGACTTTTCTGGTAGTTTATTTAAGTCTCCTTCAGAAATTTGAAAAATTTTTACTTTATTATTTGATATATTATTTAAGGCTAAACTTAGTAAAGTGGTTTCGTACTTGTTGGCGCCATAGGTTTTGCCATATATTTCAATTTCATTGTCTTTGTTTTTAGACAAATATGTAGATTTATTTCTTCTGTTACGACCACTGATTAAATCTCTTTCAAAGATAAGATCTTTCAAATTTATAAATTTTTTTATCTTATGTGATAAATATTTATCTTCATTAATAAATTCAACACCAACTGTTTTCATTAATCTATACATAAACATAAAATAATTTGTTTCGAACGAACCTCCTTTAGAAGGTAAAAAATAAAAACAAACTCTTTTATTTTTATTTTTTTCCAAATAAAAATTATTTAAAGTAGTAGGAAAACTTTGTAATGGAGAGTTTCTACTTCTAATTTCTTGCTCTGATAAAGATACAAATATAATTTGTTTGCCATATTTAATTGTGACAAGTCTACCTTTATTATAGCCATTATTATCAAATTCTACTGAATAATCTGAGTTGCCAGTTGCTTTTTTACAAATATCTAACAAAATATCTTTAGTTAAAATATCAGAGTATAAATATCTTCTTTTTTGAAATTTATTTTTAATTATTAAGTGTGGTTTTGCCATTAATGATAATTTAATATCAATATTTCTTTTCTTTTAACGGCAGTGGCTGCTTTAACATTTATTATTCTATAACTATTCTTCTTGATCCAGTTAGCTAAAGTTTTATTTTTTTTTCCTTTATGCTCTAAAAGATATGTAATCATAAATTTTTTTTTATTTTTATTTAAAGTATCTGCAAAATTAAATAATTCATTTTCTGTTTCTTTATTCCAATCTTTAAAACCTCTTTTTCCATCATTATAAGATCCCGTTGTTAATAGATAAGGCGGGTCCATAAAAATAAAAGAGTTTTTTTTTATTTCACCATTGAGCTTTAAATAATCTTTACTAATAAAATTTATTTTTCTTTCCTTTAAATTTCTCGAAAAACTAATCATTTTTTCAAGAACTTTTTCATTAAACCATCTCATTCCTACAGGATTATTAAAGTCTAAATTTGAATTAAATCTGATTTGCTGATTATAACCATATAAAATCATTGTCATCAAAAGAGATGGTTTCCTTTGTTCTATTTTAAGTGAGTTATAATAATTTCTTAGCTTTATATAACTTTCTAATGATGAAGGTTTTAAATCAAATCTTTTTATTATTCTTTTTATCTCTAGAATATATTTGTAAGTGTCAATTGTTTTAAATGACTCTATCAAATTTTTTACTATATGATTTATATCATTATAAAGTACTTCTCTAGAGGATATATTTGATCCGACATTCAATCCACCTCCAAATAAATCGATAAATATATCTATATTTTTAGGTAGGTTTTTTTTTAATTCAGGAACTACTCTGGACTTACTTCCTATATAATTAAGTGGAGATTCATAAACAACTTCATTATTATCTTTCTTTTCTACATAAAATAAATATTCAAAATGATCTTTATTATTTTTTGATTTAAAATTTTGATATTTTGAATATTTTATCTTCTTACAAATATAAGTATTAGGTTTTCCATATCTTTTTAAAGAAGCTTCAATAAAACTGCGAGACATAAATCCATCCTTGCTGTAACTAAACATTATGTGTTTTGCTTTAGTTTGGCTGATAAGTTTATCAAACAAAATATGACATTTATAATCTACTGACCAGTTTGATCTTAAAGGTGTTACTGGTCTAGAGCCCGTAATTTTACTTACTGGAGGATTATCATTTAATACAAGTGTTTCTAGTAAATGATATTGAGTTCCATATTGATTTTGAGTGTATGGTGGATCTATATATAATATATCACACTTTATTTTTGATATTATCTCCTCAATTTTTTTATTATAGAAATTTATTTTAAATTTTTTATCAATTTCCAGTTTAGTATTTACAAATTGAATTTTTTTAGTTGCTCTGGTGTCCCAATGTTTCAAAAAGGCACCATAAACCCCCGCAGTATTTGAAACTAAAGATACAGATTCAATTAAATTATATAAAAGAAAAGAATATTCATTGTCATTAATTTGATTATATTTTTTCCAATGTTCTATTGTTTCTCTAAAAAAATCTATCCTACCAGCATTTTCTTTGGAAAAGTATTTTCTAAAAGATCCTCCAGGCGAATAATTTTTATAAAAAAAACCTTTTTTAATCTTGTTGGTAGAATTTAGAAATTTAAATGGATCAAATCCAAGTTTTTTAAAATTACAATTTGCTGAGTTTAATTTTCCTTTGGTATAAATTACTGACCACCTCATAAGGTCATTAATGATTAGATGAAAATGTTCTTTAACAGAATTTGAAACAGAACCAGTTCCACAAAAAGCATCAAAAAAAACTAAATTTTTACTTAATAAGTTTTTTTGTTTTAATAAACTTATTATTTCAGAGGTTATCAAATCCTTACTTCCTATAAATCTCATAAATTTTTATTGTATCTTCAATATATTTTTATAAAACTGACTATATATGATTCTTTGTGTAACTAATGTCCAGACTAAAGACTTTTGAGATAAAACAAAGTTTAAGTAGTTATGACGCCAGAAATTCTCAGAAACTGTGGAAAATTATTCAGGAATCTGGCGATTATACTAGTTTCTGAAAAATGGCGGAAGGAGAGGGATTCGAACCCTCGGTACACCTTTTCAAGCGTACGGCGGTTTAGCAAACCGCTGGTTTAAACCAGCTCACCCATCCTTCCTTATATACTGTGTAACTTGAAATCATTGAATATTCAATATTTATCAAGTAATTTCTCAAAAAATGAAAAATAAATATTCTATATTTTCTCTAATAAAGAATGCTTTTAGCAACCATGAAAATTGGCAAAGAGCATGGAGAGATCCTGAACCTAAAAAAGAGTATGATGCTGTAATTGTTGGCGGCGGCGGTCACGGTTTAGCTACTGCATATTATTTAGCGAAAAAACATAATTTAACAAACATTGCTGTTGTTGAGAAAGGTTGGATTGGTGGAGGTAATACTGGAAGAAATACTACAATTATCAGGTCAAATTATTTATGGGACGCCAGCGCAGGTTTATATGATCACGCATTAAAGATTTGGGAAGGTTTGTCCCAAGAACTTAATTACAATGTAATGTTCAGCCAAAGAGGAGTTATGAATTTGGCACATAATTTACAAGATGTAAGAGATCTAAAAAGAAGAACTCACGCAAATAGATTAAATGGTATTGATGCTGTTTGGTTGGAAACAGATGAAGTAAAAAAGTTTTGTCCGATAATAAATACTTCTCAAGATATTAGGTATCCAGTATTAGGTGGTACATTACAAAAAAGAGCTGGTACAGCTAGACATGATGCCGTTGCTTGGGGTTATGCAAGAGGCGCTGATGAAATGGGAGTTGATATAATTCAAAATTGCGAAGTAAAAGGCATTAAAAGAAATGGAGATACAGTTGAAGGTCTAGAAACAACAAAAGGATTTATTAAAACAAAAAAGATTGGAGTTGTAGCCGCAGGTCATTCAAGCGTTATAGCAAACATGGCGGGACTTAAGTTGCCACTCGAAAGTAAACCCTTGCAAGCGCTTGTATCAGAGCCAGTAAAACCAATAATCGATACTGTTGTAATGTCTAATGCTGTTCACGCATATGTAAGTCAATCAGATAAAGGTGAATTAGTTATTGGTGCGGGAACCGACTCTTATGTTTCTTACACTCAAAAGGGAAGCTTTAATATTGTAGAAGAAACACTTAAAGCTATATTAGAATTATATCCAATTTTTAGTAGAATGAAGATGTTAAGACAATGGGGTGGAATTGTTGACATTTGTCCAGATGCAAGCCCGATAATTAGTAAAACATCAATCAAAGGTCTTTATTTTAATTGTGGTTGGGGAACTGGTGGATTTAAAGCAACACCTGGTTCGGGCGATTTATTTGCTCATACAATCGCTAATGATGAACCTCATAAATTAAATGCTGCATTTAACATTAATAGATTTGTAAGTGGTGATCTAGTAGATGAACATGGAGCAGCAGCTGTTGCCCACTAATGTTTTTAATTAATTGTCCATATTGCGGTGAAAGAGATCAATCAGAATTTGTTTCTGGTGGTGAAGCTCATATAGCAAGACCCAAACAGCCTACTGAGTTAAATGATGATCAATGGGCAGAATATTTGTTTATGAGAAAAAATATTAAGGGTATTCAATTTGAAAGATGGAATCATGCACATGGATGTAGAAAATGGTTTAATGTAGCCCGTGACACCTCAAATGATAAAATAGAAAAAATATACAAAATGGGTGAACAACCACCAAAATTATAATGTCCAAAAATCTAAGAATAAATAATAAACAATTTGTAGACGAAACCAGAAAACTATCTTTTATTTTTAATGGAAAAAAATTATACGGATATAAAGGCGATACACTAGCATCTGCCCTACTTTCAAACGATATTCATCTTGTGGGAAGAAGTTTTAAGTACCATAGACCAAGAGGAATAATGACTTCTGGTTCTGAGGAACCAAATGCAATTCTTCAAATAGGAAATGACGATGCTTTAACCGATCCTAACGTACGAGCTACTGAAATCGAATTATACGATGGTTTAATTTGTAACAGTCAGAATTGTTGGCCAAGCGTAAAATTTGATATAGGTGGAATAAATAACTTTTTATCACCTCTCCTTCCTGCAGGCTTTTATTATAAAACATTCATGTGGCCAGCAAGTTTTTGGGAGAAGTACGAATACTTTATTCGTAAATCTGCTGGCTTAGGAAAATCCCCAACGAAACAAGATCCAGATATGTACGACCATAGATATATGCACTGTGATATCTTAATAGTTGGAGGTGGTGTTTCTGGTTTAATAGCGGCTAAAATAGCTTCTGATGATAACAAA
>CACLWW010000020.1 GCA_902610755.1 uncultured Pelagibacteraceae bacterium
AATTAGATTATTTTTCCAATTAAGTCTGTACAATTGCCAAAATCCAAGAGCAAGAAAAAGGGTAATAAAAAAAGAAACAAATATTGTGAAAAGAAACTTATATCTCAATTAAATTAGCTTCCCCAAACGTAGATTGCTGCAAATAAAAAAAACCAAACTACATCAACAAAATGCCAGTACCATGCTGCAGCTTCAAATCCAAAATGATGATCCTTATTAAAATGACCAAGTTTTCCTCTCCACAAACAAACAGCTAAAAAGATAGTTCCAATTACCACATGAAAGCCATGAAAGCCTGTGGCCATATAAAATGTTGCACCATATATGTGCCCTGAAAAATCAAAACTCGCATGTTGGTACTCATAAATTTGAAGAAGCGTAAAAAAGAAACCTAGTAGAACTGTTGCCCAAAGACCTTGTATAAAACCTTTTCTGTCATCTTCTAATAAAGAGTGGTGAGCCCATGTAACAGTCGTTCCGGACAATAATAAAACTAGAGTGTTGATTAATGGAATGTCCCACGGGTTAAAAACTTCAATATCTTTAGGCGGCCAAACTCCACCAACAAAAGCGCTTGGATACAAACTAGCATCAAAGTAAGCCCAAAACCAAGCAACAAAAAACATTACCTCAGATGCTATAAACAATGTCATTCCATAACGATGATGTATCTGAACAACTGGTGTATGGTGACCTTGATGTTCAGCTTCATTAACAACATCTCTGAACCACATGTATGCCCCATAAATTAAAAGAGCGAAACCAAGTAACATAGCCCACATGACTTTTGAGTGAAAATAATAAACTGATCCCACAGCAGTAATTAAAGTAGCAAAAGATGTATAGATTGGCCACGGACTTGGATCAACTAAGTGGTAGTCATGTTTTTGATCTTTAGAGCTCATAATTAATTAACCTTTGATTGTTTGTAATAGTCAGAAGAAAAAAATGTATATGACATTGTAATATCATCAATGTTTTTAGTTTTTGGATCATTTACCATTTCAGGATCTAAATAGAAAGTTAAAATATAACTCATTTTTTCCCCACTTTTAAGAGTTTGCTTTTCAAAACAAAAACATCCTAGTTTATTAAAATATTGTCCAAAAGTTGATGGAGATACATTATAACTTGCAACTCCACTTGAAGGTTCTTTTCCAAAGTTTTCTACTTCAAACTCAACTTTATATACTTTGCCTGGTTTAATATCATATAGAGATTTACTCGCTTTAAAATTCCAAGCCAAGTCTGTTTGAACATTTGTGTCAAATCTTACTCTAACGGGTTCATCTATAACTATTTTTGGAGCTTCTTTTGAGATTTGAGTAGTGCCCCCAAATCCTGTGACTCGGCAAAATAAATCATACAGTGGAACAGCGGCAAATGATAATCCTAGCATTAGAAAGAATATTAAAGATAAAATTAATGGCGTTAGGTTTTTTTTACTAATCATATGGCTCTTTCAAAAACTCCAACATTGTAAAGTGTAAAAACAAAAAGTAGTAAGATAAATACTATTAGTCCAATAGCAGTAAATATATTCTTTTTTTTAATTTTTTTGTCGACTTCCATTAGAATAATTTATCAATTAAAAATAAAACAAAAATAAAGAACAAGTAAAAGATTGAATAACCAAAAACTCTTTTGGCTTTTTGCAAATCAAAGGAGTCTTTTTTTGTTTTTAATAAAGCATAGCATAATAAAATATAATAAATTGTTAGACCAAAAGTGCTAACAAGGAATAGTTCTCCAACAAAACCTATTAAGTAAGGTAGAGCCAATGTTGGGACCATTAAAAGTGAGTATACAAAAATATTTTTTTTTGTATTTTCTATACCATTTGTAACTGGTAACATTGGAATTTTGGCCCTTTTATAATCACCTACTTTATACAAACTTAAAGCCCAAAAATGTGAAGGTGTCCAAAAAAATATTATCAAAAAAAATGATAGTGCTTCCAAACTTAAAGAATTAGTAACAATTGTCCATCCGATTACAGGAGGCAGCGCACCAGATGCTCCGCCAATTACTATATTTTGTGGTGTTCTTCTTTTAAGCCAAATTGTATAAACAAATAAATAAAAACTAATTGTAAAAAGCAAAACTAAAGCAGATAGCAAGTTTGAAAAATAGTAAAGTCCTAAAACTGAAACTACTGATAGGACTATTCCAAAAATAAGTGCATGTTTCTTTTTTAATTTTCCTGTTGGAAGCGGCCTTAAACATGTTCTGCTCATTAATTTATCTAAATCTGCCTCATACCACATATTAAGAGCCCCTGCTGCTCCAGCACCAAGTGTCACAAAAAAAATGTTTATTATTGATTTAAAAAAACTGATTTCACCCGGGGCAGTTAATAAACCAACCGCACAGGTAAATATCACCAATGACATTACTCTAGGTTTCATCAGTCTTAGTAATTCTAAGAAAATAGATGTATCAAATAGTGAAATACTTTTTGCTCTAGAATTATAAGTTGTCATTTAATGCCAATAATTATGTACTTGTTTTCTCTGCTTCCCCGTACTCATTTACTTTAGGCAATTCCTCAAATGTATGAAAGTTTGGTGGTGATGGCACTGTCCACTCTAAAGTAGTTGCGCCTTCTCCCCATGGATTTTGAGCTGCTGCTTTTTTCTTCATAAATGCGTAAGCTAAGTTAATCAAAAATACGGCTAATCCTACTACTGAAATATATGAGCCAATTGAGGAGATATAGTTCCAATCTGCAAAAGCATCTGGATAATCAGCATATCTTCTTGGCATACCAGCTAGTCCTAAAAAATGTTGAGGAAAAAATATTAAATTTACTCCAATAAATGTTAGCCAAAAATGTAGTTGTCCAAGCCATTCTGAATATTCGTAACCAGACATTTTTCCAAACCAATAATAGAACCCTGCAAAAATTGCAAAAACTGCTCCGAGTGATAACACATAATGAAAGTGCGCTACTACATAATATGTATCATGCAAGGCTGTATCAACACCAGCGTTGGCTAAAACTACACCAGTAACACCTCCAACTGTAAACAAGAAAATAAAACCAAGAGCCCACATCATTGGAGTTTTAAAAGAAATAGAGCCACCCCACATGGTTGCTATCCAAGAAAAAATTTTTATTCCTGTAGGAACAGCAATGATCATTGTTGCTGCAAGAAAATATGCTTTTGTATCAGTATTCAATCCTACCGTATACATGTGATGAGCCCAAACTACAAAACCCACAATACCAATCGCGACCATTGCGTAAGCCATACCTAAATATCCAAAAACTGGTTTCTTAGAAAAGGTTGAAACAATATGACTTATCATTCCAAAACCTGGTAAAATCAAAATATAAACCTCTGGATGACCAAAGAACCAAAATAAATGTTGAAATAAAAGTGGATCTCCACCTGTTTGCGCATCAAAGAATGCCGTTCCAAAATTCCTATCTGTTAACAACATTGTTATTGCTCCAGCTAAAACTGGTAAAGATAAAAGTAATAAAAAGGCTGTTACAAGAATTGACCAAGCAAACAATGGCATCTTATGCAAAGTCATTCCTGGTGTTCTCATATTTAATATCGTAGTAATAAAATTTACAGCACCGAGTATTGAAGAAGCTCCAGCTATATGAAGACTAAGTATTGCTAAATCCATTGCAGGACCTGGTTGACCAGTTTTAGATGACAGTGGTGGATAGATTGTCCAGCCTCCTCCTACACCTTGCGCACCTGGAGGTCCATCAACAAATATTGATGAAAGTAATAAAATGAATGACACTGGTAGTAACCAAAAAGATATATTATTCATTCTTGGAAAAGCCATGTCTGGGGCCCCTATCATAATTGGCACAAACCAATTTCCAAAACCACCAATCATTGCCGGCATGACCATAAAGAAAATCATTATCAAACCGTGACCAGTAACTAAAACATTATATAGGTGATAATTACCACCTAGTATTCCATCGCCTGGATGCATCAACTCCATTCTCATTAAAACTGAAAAAGCAGTTCCAATTATTCCGGCAATAATCGCAAAGATTAAATACATTGTACCTATATCTTTATGATTTGTTGAATAAGCCCATCGTTTCCATCCTGTAGGATGGTGATGTGAATGATCTTGTGAAGCAACTGTTGTCATATTAATTTTTTGCTAATAATTTATTTTTATTAGTTTCTATCACCTCTTTTGCAAACTTTATTTTGGCTTCTTCTAACCAAGCGTTATATTCTTCATCTGTTACAACTCTAACTGTGATTGGCATGAATGCATGTTTAATACCACATAATTCTGAACACTGTCCATAATACGTTCCAACTCTATCTGCCTTAAACCAAGTTTCGTTTACTCTCCCAGGCATCGCATCTCTTTTTACTCCAAATGATGGTAGCGCCCAAGCATGCAAAACATCATTTGCTGTTATTAAAACTTTTACAACTTTGTTTACTGGTACTACAACTTCATTATCAACTGCTAAAAGTCTAGGTTGACCTGGTTTTAAATCTTCTTCTTCTACCATGTAAGAGTCGAATATTATATTTTCGTCAGGATATTCATAACCCCAATACCATTGATAACCTACGGCTTTAATCGTGACATCAGCTTTAGGGATTGTATCTTGTGAATAAAGAATTTTAAAAGATGGAACTGCCATTACTATTAAGATTAAACATGGAATAAGTGTCCAAAGTATTTCAACAGCAACATTGTGCGTTCTTTTAGATGGATTAGGATTTCTTGAAGCTCTGAATCTTATACATGTGTAAGCCATCAAAAATAGTACAAATCCACTTATCGCAACAATTATTGGCACCAACATATAGTCGTGAAATTTTACAATTTCATACATAGATTGAGAGGCTGGTTTTTGGAATCCTAACTGCCAATCTTTTGGCTCGTTAGCATACAAGGTAGATGGTATTAATAAAGCAAATGTGTGTAATAATTTTTTCAGCATTTTTATTTCGTTTTTATACAGTTTTTAATTCAATTAACAAATTCAATTAATGCGACAATTACGAATTGAAATAGACGAAATTCACTAATGAAATAGCGGTTATAACGGCAGTATCTGACCTTAAAATATTCTTTGATATAGTAAAAGATTTCACATCAGGAACTGTCAAAATCGACTCGCGTTCAGCTGGTGAAAAATCACCTTCGGGTCCTATCAAAATACTTAAAGCTTCTCCATTTTTGATATTATCATTTTTTAAAATAGTTTGGGAATTCACATCGGCAAATAATAGTTTGGTGGAACTATCTAAGTTTTTTAGAAAGTCTTTAAGTTTTTTGACTTCTGAAATTTCTGGAGGATTTAATTGATTGGATTGTTCTGTAGCTTCAATAACTATTTTTCTTGCTCTTTCATAATTTAAGTCTTTAACTTCTGTTCTCTCAGAAACAATTGGAGTTATTTTACTCACACCTAGTTCAGTAGATTTTTGTAAAATTGTTTCCATTGGATTTTTTTTTACTAAACAAATTGCAAGTTCAATTTTAGATTCATTGGTTGCTTGTTTTATTTTTTTTGTAAATTTTACTTCAACCTTATCTTTTTGAATTAAAGTTATTTCACTTTCCCACTCTCCATCTTTATTAAAAAAATTTATACGAGAACCTAATTTAAGTCTCATTACGTTTGATACATAATGACCATGTTCCTTTGAAAGCAATTTAGTTGTATTTTCGACTATACTGTTTGGGTGATATAATCTAATATTCATAAAATATAGTATAATATAAAAACTTAAATTTAAGTATGAATTTTAAAGCAATAGTATTTGATGCTTATGGAACATTATTTGACGTAAATTCAGCGGCAGAGAAATGTAAACATAAAATAGGAGATAAGTGGGAGGCCTTTGCAAATTTTTGGCGAACTACGCAACTTGAATATACTTGGTTGAGAAGTTTAATGAAAAGACATAAAGACTTTTGGCAAATAACTGAAGATAGTTTGGATAAATCTATGAATGTTTTTAACATAGATAAAAAAATGAAAAATGAATTGCTAAACCTTTATAAAGTTTTATCCCCTTATCCAGAGGTGAAAGAGGTTTTAACAGAATTAAAAAAAAAAAATCTTAAGCTCGCGATACTTTCGAACGGTACTCCAGATTTAATTAACGAGTTGGTAAGCACCAACAATTTAGATGCTTTTGATGATCTTTTTTCAATTGAGGAAGTGAAAATTTACAAGCCTGACTCAAGGGTCTACGATCTTCCGGTTAATAAATATAAAATTCAACCCAAAGAAGTTGTTTTTTTGAGTGCTAATACTTGGGATGTGTCAGGTGGTGGCAATTTTGGTTACAATGCTGTCTGGGTAAATCGCAATAACTCTCATTTTGATAATCTTGATTATAAACCAAAAAAAGAAATTAAAAATTTAAAAGGACTACTTGAAATACTTTGAAACATAATTAAACTAAAAACATGTCAAATATTGAAATCAAAAAAATTGTTAAATCTATTGAAACATCGGATGGTGCGGGTGTAAAACTAAAAAGAAGTATAGGAACACCAGAGGCAGATTATATTGATCCTTTTTTAATGTTAGATGAATTTGGTTCAGAAAATAAAGATGATTATGTTGCAGGTTTTCCGCCTCATCCTCACAGAGGTATTGAAACAGTCACTTATATGCTTAAAGGAAAATTTGAACATGAGGATAGCACTGGTGCTAAAGGAATAATGTCAACTGGAGATGTACAATGGATGAAAACTGGAAGAGGAATAATACATTCTGAAATGCCTGCCATGTCTGATGGTCAATTACTTGGTTTTCAATTGTGGATTAACATGCCCGCAAAATTAAAAAAAAATAAACCCGAATATATTTATATTAAAAACAAAGAGCTTGGAACTTATAGTGATGATGAAAAAGTAGTTAAAGTAATTGCAGGTAAGTATAGAGATATTGAGGGTCCTGAAAAAAACCATAATGTTGAACCAATCTATTTTCATATTGTATTAAAGAATGGAAAGGAATTTTCTTGCGAGGTTCCAGAGGGACATAATTCATTTATTTATTTACTTAAAGGTCAAGTTAAAGTCGGTGAAACTGATCATGAAAAAACAAATGACTCAAATTTAATATTATTAAAACAAGGAAAGAGTCTTCAAGTCAAAGCTGAAAAAGAAAGTGAATTTTTATTTATCGCAGGTAAACCTATCGGAGAGCCAATAGCTAGAGGTGGTCCATTTGTGATGAACACGAAAGCTGAAATTGTTGAGGCAATAAATGATTACCAAAATGGTACTTTTGCAAAATATTAAATGCATTCTATAAACTTTTCAAAAACTGGTGGTCCTGAGGTTTTAAAATACGAAAAATTATCTATCTCTGACCCTAAAGAGAATGAAGTATTAATAAAGCATTCGGCTATAGGTTTAAACTTTATTGATACATATCATAGGTCAGGATTATATCCTGTCCCTCTTCCATCAGGAATCGGACTTGAGGGTGCGGGGATTATAGAAAAAGTTGGGCCAGGTGTTAAAAATTTTAAGGAGGGTGATAAGGTAGCATACGCAGCTGCACCACTTGGTTCATATTCAACACATAGAATTTATCCAACAAAAAACTTGGTTAAAGTACCAGATGGAATAGATCTTGAGATTGTAGCTTGTTTAATGACCAAAGGTTTAACAACTTTTTATCTTCTCCACAAAACGTATCCAGTTAAAAAAGGTCAAAAAGTTTTATTTCACGCTGCAGCTGGCGGAGTTGGTCAAATTTTTTGCCAATGGGCAAAAAGTTTAGGCTGCAAAGTAATAGGAACAGTTGGCTCAGACGAAAAAATTAAACTTGCAAAAAAATATGGATGTCATGAAGTAATAAATTACAATAAAGAAAATTTTAAAGATAAAGTTTTAGAATTAACTAATAATCAAGGTCTACCAGTAGTATATGATGGGGTGGGAAAAGATACTTTGGAAAATTCGTTGGGGTGTCTAAAAATGCGTGGAACAATGGTTTCATTTGGAAACGCATCTGGAAAATTAGATCCTGTTGATGTTGGAAAACTAATTGCACCAAAAGGCTTATATTTAACAAGACCTAGTATTGCACACTATACTTCTACAAGAGAAGAATTAGACGAAGCATCAAATAAGCTTTTTGAAATGGTTAAATCAGGAGCAGTAAAGGTTGAAATATTTAAAAAATATTCTTTAAAAGACGCATCAGTTGCACATCAGGATTTAGAAGGAAGAAAAATTTTAGGACCTGCAATTATTACTCCTTAAACTGTACATCCATATCTGAAATATGTAATTTAAGAGCTTTGGTTGAAATTTGAATTTCTCTGATAAAAAAGATTATAGAAATCATCATTGATAAACAACATGAGCCAAAAATTATTCTGGCTATCAATATTTTGTCCAAGTAAAGGGCAAACACGGTAAGCATGTTAAATAAAAAACCAAAAGCAGAAAACATAATTGTGAGTTTTAAAACTCCTATCCTGTCGTTAAGATTAATTAATTGATTCTTCCATTCAGGTGGGGTGTGTTTTTCAAATACATGTTCGTCATGGATTTTTCTTATCAAGTTACTTAATGTATGAAATCTATTACTATAAACACCCATTATCAGTGGTATTGCAGGAAACATTAGCGCTGTAACTGTGTAATCTATATCCATAACGAATCAATTTGATTATGAAACGATGCTTTGTTATTTACAAGAAAATTATCATGAAAAATTTTGAATTATTTTCGGAATTAACAAGACTTAAAAAACCTATTGGTTTCATGCTATTGTTTTGGCCATGTCTTTGGGGTCTTACTCTCGCACATCAATTTTCTTACGATAATTATATTTTTTTAAAACATTGTTTTTTATTTTTTTGTGGTGCTGTTTTAATGAGGTCTGCAGGATGTATTGTTAATGATATTTTAGATAGAAAAATTGATGTTATGGTTGAGAGAACAAAAAATAGACCAATTGCGTCTGGAAAAATTTCTGTGAAAAAAAGCTTGATATACGTTTTTTTGTTATGTGCAATCGCATTTTTAATTTTGATCCAGTTTAATCTCAATACAATTATATTAGGGTTGGCTTCAATGCCATTTGCTTTTTCCTACCCCTTGATGAAAAGGTTTACTTATTGGCCTCAACTTTTTTTAGGAATTACTTTTAATTATGGTTTAGTAATGGCATGGGTTTCTTTGACCAACGAATTTAGCTTTTATCCTCTCATGTTATATTTTGGAGCCATATTTTGGACACTAGGTTACGACACTATATACGGATTTCAAGATATCAAAGATGATGAAATAATAGGAGTGAAATCAACATCGATAAAATTTAAAAAAAACCCAAAAACATTCTTAGTTTTATGTTATTTAATTTTTTACTCATCGATACTCATTTTAGGAATCTTAATGTCATTTAATTTATATTATTTTTTGTTTTCTTTTATAATTTTTCTTCAATTATTTTTTTATCAAATAAGAAATTTAAAAAATTTAGATCCAAAGATGTGTTTGAAAATATTTAAAAGTAACAACATTTTAGGATTGATGGTTTTTCTAAATATATTAATAGGCAAACTTTATTAATGACAAATTTTCAGATACTTAAAAGATTGTATTTAAATTATACCAAAAAATACTTGAATAAAATATTTATCGCTCTAATTCTCTCGATTATTTTGGCTGGAAGTACCTCTGCGATAGCTTATTTACTTGACCCAGCTATAGACAAAATTTTCTTAAATAAAGATAAGAGTCTAATTTTGATAATTCCATTTTTCATAGTAATCGCTTTTGCGTTAAAAGGTTTATCTCTATACGGGGCTAAAGTTATTATGATCCATATATCTGAGGATATTAAGAAGTCGTTACAAATGGATATGATGAAATCTTTAATCAAAGCCGATACAGATTTTATTGAGAAAAAACACTCCGGTAAAATTATTACAAATTTAATAAATGATGTTAACTTTATAACTTCGCTTGCGAGCGTAGCGATACTAAACTTATTTAAGGATACATTTACACTAATTGGATTGTTAACAGTTATGTTTTATCAAAATTGGAAATTATCTTTAGTCGCAATTATAATGATACCATTGGCTAGCTTTTTTGCAAATCTTTTGGGGAAACGTATCACTAAAGTTACTATTCAAGCTATGGATAAAGCAAGTATAGTAAATACTTATCTAATAGAAATATTTAAAAATCATAAATTAATTAAAATTTTTCAAAAAGAAACTTATGAATCTGCAAGAGCTGAATTGGCTTTAAAAGGTGCAATGAACAGAGCAAAAAAACTTAATGAAATTTATGCAAGATCTTCTCCAATTATGGAAGTCTTAACAGGTTTTATGATTGCGATTTTAATATTTTATTCTGGAAATTTAATTATCAAAGATGAATTAGGTATTAATAATTTTTTTTCTTTTTTAGCTGCAATGATGCTTGCTTATCAACCAGTTAGGTCCCTTGCTACATTAAATATAACTATCAATCAGGGATTGGCCGGCGCGAGAAGAATTCTACCAGTCATAGACCTAAAAGAAAAAATAGTGGATAATCCCAAAAATGAAAAAATTCAAATCAATAAAGGGAAAATAGAATTTCAAAATATAAACTTTGATTACGACAATAAAAGCAAACCTGTATTAAAAAATATGAATTTGATTATTGCTGGTGGAGAGATGACCTCGTTAGTTGGTCACAGTGGGGCTGGAAAAACGACTATTTTAAACTTAATTCCCAGATTTTATGATCCTAAAAATGGGGATATAAAAATTGATAATCAATCAATATATAATAAAAGACTTTCCTCGCTGAGAAGTGAAATATCATTAGTTAGTCAAGAAACAACACTATTTGATGATACTGTTCTTAATAATATAAGGTACGCAAATTTAGATTCAAGTGAAAGTGAAATTCGGGAGGCTGCAAAACTATCTTATTGTGAGGAATTTATAGAGAACTTACCAAATAAATACGACACTTTAATTGGTGAAAATGGAATTCGATTATCAGGAGGGGAGAAGCAGAGACTGTCAATTGCAAGAGCGATTTTAAAAAAAAGCAAGATAATTCTTTTAGATGAAGCAACTTCATCATTAGATTCTGATACTGAAGAAAAAATTCAGGGTGCAATAAATTATTTAACAAAAGACAGGACAACATTAGTTATAGCGCATAGACTTTCAACTATATTAAATTCTAGTAGAATTTATGTAATAGATAAAGGTAAAGTGATAGGTGAAGGCAAACATGAAGAGCTAGTCAAAAGTTCAGATGTTTATAAAAATTTCTATGAAAAGCAAATCCAAAAGAGTTAATGAGAATTATCTATAGTTTTTTAGTATACATGGTTATTATTTTATCCCCATTAATAATCATTTATAGAATATTTAAGAAAAAAGAAAATCCCAAAAGATTTTTGGAAAAGTTTTCTTTCAACAAAAAAAAAAGAAGACAGGGTAAACTAGTTTGGTTCCATTGCTCAAGTGTAGGCGAGTTTCTAAGTATTGTTCCATTAGTTCAAAAGTTTGAAAAAGTTAAAGATATTAAACAAATTTTAGTTACCACCTCAACTTTAAGTTCTTCTAAAATATTTGGGAAATTTAGTTTCAAAAAAACTTTGCACCAGTTTTATCCTTTAGATAATGTTCATATAGTGAATAATTTTTTAAATTACTGGAAGCCTTCTTCTGCTTTTTTTGTGGAGTCTGAAATTTGGCCCACGATGATCTCTCAATTAAAGAAGAAAAAAATAAGAATTGTTTTGATAAATGCAAGAATGAGTTATAAATCCTTTAAAAGGTGGTTAACTTTAAGATATTTTGGAAAAAATATTCTTGAAAAATTTGATTATATATTTCCTCAAAATAAAGAGACATTTTTATATTTTAAAAAATTAGGTATTAATAAGTTAAAATTTCTAGGTAACCTTAAATTTATTACCACACATAATGATAATTTTAAAGAAATAAACAAAAAAAATTTTAGAAATAGAACAGTTTTATGTTCCGCCAGTACGCACCATAACGAGGAAGAGATTTTTGCAAATTTGCATATTGAGTATAAAAAAAAAATCCCTAATTTATTAACAATAATTATTCCAAGACACATAGAGCGAACCAATGAAATCACACAAATGTTGAATAAAAAAAGATTAAAATTTACTAAACATAGTGAAAATAATAAAAATTTAAAAAACTACGATATTTACATAGTTGACAGTTATGGAGAAAGTAAATCATTTTACAAAATAAGTAGTGTTGTCTTTTTAGGTGGATCCTTGGTTCCGAAAGGAGGACAA
>CACLWW010000021.1 GCA_902610755.1 uncultured Pelagibacteraceae bacterium
ATCATTTAAAATATCAGCTCTATCATAAAGTTTTAACAAAGATTTAAATTTATCTAAATCGATATTGTCCTTCTCAATTTTTTTAACTTCCTTTTCAGCTAATAAAAAAAGATCTTCATTTAAAACAGGATCAGCTAGTCGAAAGCTTTGAATGCCACTTTGTTTAAAACCTAGTAAATCACCATAACCTCTTAATTTCATATCTTCTTCTGATATTTTAAATCCATCATTATTTTCTTTTAAAATATTTATTCGTTTTCTGGCATTTTTACTTAAATTCTTTTTAAACATTAGAATGCAAAATGACTCTTTATTACCTCTTCCAACTCTGCCCCTGAGTTGATGAAGTTGCGATAATCCAAATTTATTTGAATTTTCTATTATGATCACATTTGCATTTGGAAAATCAATACCAACCTCAATAACTGTTGTTGAGATCAAAATATCAATTTTTCTGTTCAAAAACTTATTCAATATTTTATCTTTATCAGTTTTATCGAGTGAACCATGCAAAAGGCCAGCTCTATCTCTAAAAATTTTTTGAAGACCTTTATATCTTTGTACTGCTGATTGATGATCAACTTTTTTAGATTCTTCGATTAATGGACAAACCCAAAAAATTTGGTTACCTTTTTTAATCTGATTTTTAGTAAAATCAATTATCTCATTTAGTTTTGAATCAACTTTACTGTAAGTTTTAACTGGTTTTCTATTTTTAGGTTTTTGTTTTATTATAGTTATATCCATATCTCCAAACACAGTCATAATCATTGTTCTGGGAATAGGAGTTGCTGACATTACTAATACATCACAATTTTTGCCACCTTTATCGGATAATTTCTTTCTTTGCTTAACTCCGAATTTATGTTGTTCATCAATAACGACAAGCCCTAGTTTTTTATAATTTATCTTTTCTTGAAAAACAGAATGAGTGCCAAAAAGTATATCTAATTTGCTTGTTTCTAAATCATTAATTATTTTTTTCCTTTCAGAATAATCAGTTTTAGATGTTAAAAAACCTATTTTCATTTTATCTTTTATTAAAGATTGGGCTAACTTATAATGTTGGTATGCTAAAATTTCTGTAGGCGCCATAAAAGCAACCTGATAACCACTATTAACAACATTTAGGCAGGAAATTAATGCCACAATAGTTTTACCACTTCCAACATCTCCCTGCAAAAGTCTGAACATTTTTTCTTCTGATTTTAAATCTTTATTTATTTCATTTAATGCATTGGTTTGATCGTTTGTAAGCTCATAGTTCAATCTTTTTTTAATATTGTTTGAAAAATCGTTATCAAATATTTTTTTTTCTTTTTTAAACTTTTTAATAGTTTTTCTTATTTTGGAATTAATTAAAAAAGTAGAGAGGATTTCATCAAAAATTAATCTTTCTAAAAAATTACCCTTTTTGTTAATATTATTTGGATTATGAAGTTCTAATACCGCCTTTTTCCAAGAAATATAATCAAATTTTTTTAGAGTTTCTTTATCTAACCATTCATCTAAATTTGGTATATTTTTTAGTACTTCTTGAATGATTTTGTTATAAAGTTTGTTATTAAGGCCTTCAGTTAAACTATAACTTTTATCAATTTTTTTAATAGAATTAGGATCCTCAGATAAATGAGTAGGGTTAGTTATTTGATATTTCTTATTATAATAACCAATCTTACCACTGATAGTTACTTTTGCATTTAGTGGAAGTATTTTTCTAATATATCCCTCATAACTATTAAAAAAGATGCAATCAAGCTTTCCAGTTTCATCTTCACATATCACTTTGTTAGGCAAGTTTCTGATACGTGGAAAGTTATATTTTTTCACAACAACTGTTACAGTTTGTATTTTTCCTACTTGTAATTCATTAATTGGATAAACATTTGACCTATCCACAAAATCTCTAGGCAAATTCCACAGAAGATCAAATATTGTGTTAATATTCTTTTTTCGAAATAATTTTCCTATTTTAGTTCCTATACCTTTTATGGTACTTATATCGGACAATAAATATTCATATGAAGACATAGTTTAGTTATAATATCATGACTCTTAATAAAGAAGATCTTAAAAATAAAATTATATACAGGGCTTCCTATAGAGGAACAAAAGAAATGGATATACTGATGACAGCTTTTGTAAAATCGTTAATTAACGATTTAGATGAGAATTTTCTAAAAACTCTAGACACATTTGTTGATATGGATGATGAAACACTGATTTCTATTAAAAAGAAAGAATCATTAATCAACTATAAAGATGAAAAAATTTTACTCATTATTGATAAATTTCAAAAATTTAAATAATGGCGGAGAGACTGGGATTCGAACCCAGGAAAGAGTTGCCCCTTTGCCGGTTTTCAAGACCGGTGCTTTCAACCGCTCAGCCATCTCTCCGTGAGCTAGTTTTTATAAGTATAATATTAAAATTCAAGAATTAAATGGGGTTATTTTATCAATAATGGAATATAAATTTCCTTTTTTATGAACTTAAAAGAATTTAATAAAGGAATTTTATTTAGTAGCTTAGGATCGTTTTGGTGGGGTGCTATTGGAGTAATCTATTTTAGTTATTTTTCTTTTATTGGTCATATAGAGCTAGTAATCCATAGATGTATTTGGACTGCAGTCATGCTTATTATAACTACTCAATTTTTTTCTAAATGGAATATTTTTTTTAAAATTTTAAAAAATAAAAAAAATCTTTTAGTACTTTTTTTCTCTGGATTATTAATATTTATTAATTGGGCAGTTTGGATCTATGCTGTATCAAACGACCAAATCATTGATGCATCTTTTGGATATTTTATAATGCCAATTGTAAGTGTTTTATGTGGAAATATTTTTTTTAGAGAAAAAATAAGTTTTAAAAGTAAAATTTCTATTTTTCTTGTTTGTGTTGCTATTTTTATTCTACTCAGAAATTTCAATAATGTTCCTTGGGTTGGTCTTATAGTAGCTTTCTCGTGGGCATTTTATAATGTTCTTAGAAAATTAATAAATGTCGATACAGACATTGGTCTATTAATAGAGAGTTTGTACATACTGCCCATGTCTATAATTGTTTTCTATTTTATTTTTAAAAATGGTCAAAACGATTTTTCTTTAGAAAATTTAGATTTAATGTTTATGCTTTTATTAGCGGGACCAATGACAGTAATTCCTTTGTTCCTTTATGTTAGAGGAGTTGAACTTTCTGGTTTAGGTCCTAGTGGAATGATATTCTATATTACACCCACTCTTCAGTTCCTTTTGGGTTATTTCTACTATAATGAGCTTTTTTCTTATGAAAAATTCTTTAGTTTTACTATTATATGGATTGCTGTAATAATTTATTTAAAAGATTTATATGAAAAATACTAACATTATTCTTTTATTACTAATCTCTCTTATAAATTTTAAAGCTGTTACTGCAGATGAAACCTTTAACCAATGGTTGGATAACTTCAAAATTAAAGCTGTGAAATCTGGCATTAGCAAAGAAACAGTTGATCTTGTTATGGATAATGCAATTTTTTTACCCAAGGTTATTGAATACGACAGATTTCAGCCTGAATTTTATGAGGATACCAAAACTTATGTGGGCAAGAGATCAAATAAAAAAAAAGTAGTTAAAGGTAAAAGAATATATAAAAAAAATTCTAAACTTATAGAAAAAGTTGATCAAGAATTTTTAGTAGAAAAAGAACTTTTACTTGCTCTAATGGGTATTGAGACAAACTTTGGTACTTATCTGGGTAAAATGGATATCATATCGTCTCTTGCAACTTTAAGCTATGATAAGAGAAGAAGTGAATTTTTTTCTAAAGAATTAATTACAGTATTAAGATTAATTGATAATAAAAAAATTAATAAAGATATTTTGTATGGATCTTGGGCTGGTGCATTCGGAAACTTTCAGTTTATGCCGTCAACTATTTCTAACTATGCAATTGATTATAATCAAAATAGTGTAATTGAACTTAAAAATGTAGAAGACTCATTTGCCTCTGCAGCTAACTACATGAAAAAAATCGGTTGGAAAAAAAACAACCATTGTTTTTATCGTGTTGAATTAAAGGATAATATTCCTTCTAAATATTTAAATTCTTCAGCAAGAAATATTAAACATAAAAAAAATTTCAGATTTTACAAAAAATTTATTAAGAATGATCTATCTGATATTGTAAATGATAAGGAAAAAGTTGCTATAATTACACCAGATGTAGATATTATTCCTGGAAGTCAAACTCTTAATCCTGCCTATATTGTTTTCTCAAATTATGAAAAAATTTTGAAGTGGAATAGGTCATTAAGATTTGCTTTAGCTGTTTGCACTTTGAAGGACAAATTTAAAGATGAATTATAAAAATTTATTGTTGATCTCTTTTTTTTTGACAAGTTGTACAGTTCAAACTGCTCAATATAGTGAAAACATATTTTCAAACAGAGGATTTGTTCTTTTATACGATGAATCTTTAATTGAAAAAAAATTACTAAGGAAACCCCTTGATGATAGGAGCCTTGAGATAGTCCATAATACTTTATCAAAAGGCACAAAAGTGAGAATTATTAATCTTTTAAATAACAAAAGCACAAATGCAATAGTAAAAACAAAAAATAAAAATCTATTTTTTTATAATTCAATTTTTTCAAAAAGAATTTTTGATGAACTTGACATCTCACTCAAAGAACCATATGTAGAAATTAGCAAAATAAGAGAAAATAAAACCTTTATTGCTAAGAAATCAAAAACTTTTGATGCAGAAAAAAAAGTTGCTAATAAAGCTCCAGTTAAGTCAATAAGTATAAATGAAATCGGAACACCTAAATCAAATGAGTTAGATGATAGAAGATCATTTAATTATTCAATAAAAATCACTGAGTTTTATTTTTTAAAAAATGCTAAAGAGCTCAAAAAAAGAATCGAAAATGAGACTTCGCTTAAAAATATCAATATAATTTCAATAAATGACACCAGGCACCAAGTATTATTGGGCCCTTATTCTAATATTAATACTCTACAATCAGCTTATAATAGTATAAATAATTTAAACTTTGAAAATATTGAATTAATAAGAAATGATTAAAAAATTTATTATAATTTTTAATTTACTTTTTACCTTTTTAGCTGTGCCCTCTAAGGCAAATTTCGATATAAATGCTAGAACTGCTATTTTACAAGATTTTCTATCTGGAGAAATACTTTTTGAAAAAGAAATAGACAGCGTTATTTATCCAGCCTCAATGACAAAAATTATGACATCAATTGTGGTGTTTGATTTATTAAAAAGTGGAGATCTTTCTCTTGATGACAAGGTAATGGTATCTGAAAATGCTTGGAGACTGTCTCAATCTGGATATTCATCTATGTTTATTATGGTAGGAGACGAAGTAAGTGTAGAAAATTTATTAAAAGGAATAATTATTGCATCAGGTAACGATGCTTGCGTTGCATTAGCTGAGGGTGTTGCGGGCAGTGAGGAGGAATTTGCTATTTTAATGAATGCAAAAGCATCTGAAATCGGAATGATTAATACAAATTTTTCAAATTCATCAGGCATTAACGATCCTGATAATTATTCTACAGTTAAGGATATTTTAATAATGTCTAACTATCTCATTAAAAATTATCCTGTTTATTATGAATATTTTAAGGAGAAAGAATTTACATGGGATAGAACCGGCGGAGATCCAATTACACAAGGTAATAGAAATCCTCTTCTTTACAAAAATTTAGGAGCCGATGGTATTAAAACTGGTTATTTAGCTGTAGAAAAATATTCGTTAGCAAGCTCAGTACAAAGAGGAGAAAGAAGACTTATTGCTGTGGGTAGTGGATTTGAAACTAAAAATGAAAGATCTAGACAATCGACCCGATTATTAACTTGGGGTTTAACAAATTTTGATACAGTTGAAATTGCAAAAAAAGATGAGAATTTTATAGACTTAGATGTTTGGCTTGGAAAAAAAGATATTGTTGGTGGTTATGTAAAAGAGGATATCTACAAAACTTTTCCAAAAGCTAGGAAAAAATTTTTGTCAGCAGTTGTTGAATACAATGGTCCTATTAAAGCACCTATCAAAAAAAACCAAGAAATTGGTTTATTAAAGATTTCTTACAAAGGGGATTTAATTGATGAGTACCCAGTTTATGCAGTTGAAAAAGTAAAAAGAGTCAACATTTTCTCTAGAATAATTCACTCTATAAATTATTTGATATGGGGCGATGTATAATAAAGTCATTGTTTTCGAAGGTATTGATGGTTCGGGAAAAAGTTTTCATTTAAATGCTGCATCAAATTATTTAAAAAAGAAAAAAATCAATCATATTAAACTTAGAGAACCAGGCGGATCTAAAAATTCAGAAAAATTAAGAAAATTATTGTTATCAAATAAATCTGACTTTGAAAAAAAAACCGATTTACTTATATATCTATCTGCTAGATCTGAAAATTTTCATAAAATAATTAAACCTAATCTAAAAAAAAAAGTAATCCTGATTGATAGATTTGTTGATTCTACGATTGCATATCAACACTATGGTTTTGGTATAAATAAAAATATTATTAATTTGTTAAATAGATTTATATTAGGAAACTTTAAGGTAGATTTTACGTTTTTACATATTGTTAAAAAAAAGGATATTCGTAAAAAAATCAAGACTAGAAAAAATAGATACGACAAATTTAATAAAAATTTTTATCTTAAAGCCCAAAATGGTTTTTTGAAATTATCAAATAAGAAAAAAAATTATCTAAAGATCCACTCTAATGAGACAAAAGATAGAAATAAACAAATTATACAAAAAAAATTAAATTCTTTGATTAAAATAAAATGACACCTTTAACCCAAACTAAATTACTATCTTTTAAAGAAAATTTTAAAGAATTAGTTAATCTCTCATTGAAAAATAAACTACCAATTAAATTGATTTTCTCTGGTAATAAAGGGATAGGTAAATCCACTTTTGCTTTTCATTTAATAAATTACTTATTTTCACAGGATGAAGAGGGCAGTTATAATCTTGAAGATAATGAGATTAATATTAATAACAAATCTTACAAGCTTGTTTCAAACAATACACATCCAAATTTACTTTTAATTGACAGTACTGATAAAAAATTTATAGAAGTTTCAAAAATAAGAGAAATATTGAATTTTTCGTCGAAAACCTCTTTTTCAAATAAAAAAAAAATTGTGCTTATTAATAATGTTGAAAAAATGAATATCAACGCCTCAAACGCTTTACTTAAAATTTTAGAAGAGCCATCAACAAATTTGTTTTTTATTCTAATTCACAATTCTCATAAAAAGTTAATCAGCACTATAAATTCAAGGTGTATAAAGTTTAATTTTTTTATAACTGAGTCTGAAAAAGAAAAAATTATTAATAATGTAATAGACGGCAATTTTTATGAAGGTCTATCGTCCGATTTAAAGATTAGATATCTTTCACCAAAATTTTATGTTGATTTGTATGATTTTATAAATAAAGAAAAAATTGAATTAAATGATTTGGATATTAACTTTTTGTTAAATTATATATTTAATAAACGAAATTATCTTAAGGATGAATTTGTAATTGAAAATTTACAAATCCTTATTGAAATTTATTTCTATAATAAGATTATTTCGCGGAACAATTTTGAAAATGATTATAAATCATTTAAACAAACGATGAATAAAATTAACAATATGAATAAGTTTAATTTAGATAAAGACTCATCTTTATTAGAAATTAAAAATATAATTGTAAATGAAAGATAATTTTTATATCACCACACCAATTTATTACCCTTCAGCAAAACCTCACATGGGGCATGCTTATTCAAGTATAGTAGCTGATTTTTTTGCACGTTTAAAAAGAATTCAAGGCCATAAAGTTTTTTTTTTAACTGGAACTGATGAACATGGCCAAAAAATACAAAGGGCTGCTGAGAAATTTAACAAAGATCCTTTAAAGTTCTGTGATGAAATAAGTAAGACTTTTAGAAACTTATCTTCATTACTTAATTTATCTAATGATGATTTTATAAGAACCACAGAAAAAAGACATGCATCAGCTGTAACTAACCTTTGGAATATTTTAGAAAAAAAAGAAGAAATATATCTCTCAAAATATTCAGGTTGGTATTCTGTCTCTGATGAAGCTTTTTATAATGAGGATGAAATCGAAGATCTAGAAGGAAAAAAAATATCTAAATCATCTGGATCACCTGTAGAGTGGGTTGAAGAAGAGTCTTACTTTTTTAAACTATCTAAATGGCAAGAACCACTTTTAAAATTTTATTCTGAAAATCCAAAATTTATCTTACCAGAGAGCCGGAAAAATGAGGTAATTAGTTTTGTGAAAAGCGGATTAAAAGATTTATCTGTTAGCAGAAAATCCTTTTCTTGGGGGATTAAAGTTCCATCAAATAAAGACCATGTCATATACGTATGGCTTGATGCTTTAACAAATTATCTTTCTGCTATAAATTATCCAAAAGAGACAGAAAAGTTATACAAAGATTTTTGGCCTGCAAATATTCATATCATAGGAAAAGATATTTTGAGATTTCATGCAGTATATTGGCCAGCCTTTTTATTAGCCGCAGACATAAAACCTCCTCAAAGAGTATACGGTCACGGATGGATACTCTCAGGTGATGAAAAAATGTCAAAGTCAAAAGGAAATATTTTAGATCCTATTGAAATAATTGATATCTATGGATTAGATGCATTGAGATACTACTTGCTTAAAGAAGTATCTTTTGGAAATGATGGAAATATTTCTAAGGAAAAATTAGAAAGTTGTATAAATAGTGATTTAGCGAATAACTACGGTAATTTGTGTCAAAGAGTTATTTTATTTTGTGAAAAAAATCTTGGACTTAAAATTCCAGAATATAATTTTACGAAAGAAGACCTCAAAATTCTTAATGATTTTAAAGAAAATATAGAAAATATAGAAAAACAAATTAATGATCAAAACATTAATTACTATGTTGATTATGTTGTAAATCAATTATTTAAAGCTAATAAATATTTCAATGATCAAGCACCTTGGACTAAAAAAGATGATAGTCTGAGATTAAATACAATTGTGTTTGTATCCCTTGAATTGATTAGAAAAATTTCAATTTTACTATATCCAATCATTCCTAATACTTCTTTAAAAGTGCTGAATATTTTTTCTATGGAAGAAAAAGATATAAAATTTGACACAATAAGTAATAATGAATATCTAAAAGATAAAAAAGAAATAATAAAGCTTGGTATTTTGTTTGAGAAAATAAAAAAATGATAGATTCACATTGCCATTTAGATCGAGAACCTCTTATATCTAATTTAAGTCAAGTATTGACTAGAGCAAAAGATGTAGGTCTTGAAAAAATATTAACTATTTGCACTACTAGTAGCGGATATAATAATATTCTTGATATTGTGTCTAAAGATCCAATGATCTATGGAACTTTTGGAATCCACCCCCATGAAACAAAAAATTATTTTATCCAAAGAGATGAAATTGTCAAAAAAGTAAAGATGAATAGCAAAATTATCGGAGTAGGAGAGACTGGATTAGATTTTTATTATAATAATAGTGATAAAGATACACAATTAAGGAGTTTTCAAAATCATATTGAAGCCGCATTAAGTTTGAAAATACCTTTAATTATCCATTCAAGAAATGCTGAGAATGAAACCTATGATATCCTTAAAAAGAATTATCAGAAAAATTTAAAAATTCTTATGCATTGTTTTACCGGATCAACTGATTTTGCCTTAAATTTGGTTCCATTAAACGCTTATTTTTCTGCAAGCGGCATAATTACCTTTAAAAAATCAACAGAGTTACAGGAAACTTTTAAAAAAATTCCCGAAGATAAACTTTTAATAGAAACAGATAGTCCTTTTTTATCTCCTGAACCAAATAGAGGTAAAAAAAATGAACCTTCATTCATCAAATTTACTGCACAAAAACTTGCTAATCTTAGAAATATTGAGGTAGATAAGCTGATATTACTTACCACTAATAATTTTAATACTTTATTTTCTAAATAATTCATGAAATTTACAATTTTAGGATGCGGAAGTTCAATGGGAGTACCAAGACCTGATGGTAATTTTGGAAATTGCAATCCTAATAATAAAAAAAATATAAGAA
>CACLWW010000022.1 GCA_902610755.1 uncultured Pelagibacteraceae bacterium
TTCCTCTGCAATTTTTACATGACTACTTATTTTGGTTGACTGTATGTACTCGTTGCTATCGTAATTTATACCAATCCATTCTAACGATTGGATAATTTGATCTTGATATTCTTTTTTTGATCTTTCTTTGTCTGTATCTTCTATTCTTAAAAGAAAGTTTCCACCTTTACTTTTTGCAAATAACCAATTAAATAATGCAGTTCTAACTCCACCTATATGAAGAGGCCCCGTAGGTGATGGAGCAAATCTTGTTGCTACTTTTGACATTGATAATGTTTAGACTATTTTTTTAGAAGTTTCTATATAAAGATACCAGAACACCTTGGACCTTTACTCTATCAGGACCAAAAATTTTAGTTTCGTAATTTCTATTTGCACTCTCAAGCGCTATAGTTTTACCTTTTCTTCTAATTCTTTTTAGCATTGCCTCATGGTCATCAATTAACGCAACCACAATTTTTCCATTTTCAGCAGTATCAGCTTTTTTTACAATAACTGTATCACCATTATTTATTCCAGCTTCTATCATAGAGTCACCTTGAACTTTAAGGCCAAAAAATTCTCCATTTTTCTCAATATTTGCTGGAAGGGGAATTCTACTCACTTCATTTTGAATAGCTTCAACTGGTGTGCCGGCTGCAATCTTCCCTAAAACTGGAATTTCATTTTCATTGTCTGTCGTTTCATCAAGTCCTCCCTTTATTACACTTGGTGAAAACGAGTTATAAATATCATTTGCTGAAGCTGTTTCAGGTAATTTTACAACCTCTAATGCTCGTGCTTTATGAGCCAACCTTTTAATAAAACCTCTTTCTTCTAATGCGCTTATTAGTCTATGTATACCTGACTTAGATTTAAGATTTAAAGAGCTTTTCATTTCTTCATATGAAGGAGAAACACCACTGCTTCTCAGCTTCTTATTGATGAACATTAATAAGTTTTTTTGTTTTTTAGTTAGCATAGAACAAATTATGTACATACATGTTCTACAAAAGTTCTTATCAATTCACAATAGAAAAAAATAGAGGAAATAAGGGGTTTTTAAACGCTACAATACTGAAAAAATAGAATTATTGTCTAAATCTTTTAATAGTGATTCACCAATAAGAAAAGTTTTGATGGAGGTTTTGTTTGAGATTTCTAATAGTTCATCTTTTGTTTTTATTCCACTTTCAGAAATTAAAGGTCCAGGATGAGTGACCAAAACTTCATGAATATCGTAAGTTGTATTTATTTCAGTCTTAAGATTTTTAAGATTTCTATTATTTATTCCAATCAATGAATTTTTGAATTTTAATGCTCGCTTGGCTTCTTCCACAGTATGAACTTCAACAATTATTGACATATTTAATCTTAGTGCTTCTTCGTACAACTCATTTGCCACCTTATCAGTAACCCCAGCTAAAATAATTAATATTGCATCCGCCCCATAACTTTTGGCCAGAGATACTTGAAATTTATCGATAAAAAAATCTTTACAAAGAATTGGTAATTTTATTTTCTGCTTAATTTTGCTTATGTGAATTAAGTTTCCATAAAAAAAATCCTCCTCAGTTAAAACAGATAAGCATGTCGCTTTATTGTTATTATATGTGCAGGCAATTTTCACAGGGTCATAATCTTTGATTATTATACCCGCTGACGGACTAGCTTTTTTAATTTCGGCAATAATAGAAAATTTATTTTCTTTGATATTATCTTCGATTTTACCTTTAAAATTTACAAAAGTATTATTTGTTTTAATTAAATCATTCAAGGATTCTGATGTAATAGTTTTTTTGAGTTTTTCTATTTTCTCAGTTTTTTTTTTAATTATTTTTTCAAGAATGTTTTCAGGCATTTTGTATTTTTAATAAGTGTTTATATGTAGCCCCTGACCTTATAAAATCTCTCGCATAATTGTAAGCTTGTTCATAATTTTCAAATTTTTCTGATACAATTAATCCTGCGGCAGCATTCAAACATACTGCTTTCGAAAAATCATTGTCTTCACCTTTAAAAATACCTAACATTTTATCAGCATTAAATTTAGCATCTTGCCCTACAAGATTTTCAAATTTATCAGCGTTTATTTTTAATTTTTTTGGGTCTATTGTAATTTCAGTAATCTCATTATTTTTTAATTGCATAACATTAGTTTTTGCATATGGTGATATTTCATCTAAACCATCATCACTGTTTACAATCCATGCAAATTTAATATCTAAACTTTTTAAAGCATTTGCAAATATCTCTAAAAGTGTTTTATCGAATACGCCAATAACTTGTTTTTTCACTAATGCAGGGCTACTTAATGGTCCAATCATATTGAAAATTGTTCTTTTTCCAATCTTTTTTCTAGTTGGCCCAACAAATTTCATTGCACTGTGATAGTTAGGTGCAAACATGAAACCAAAATTGTTTTTACTTATTTGTTGTTCTATTTCATTTGAGTCCAAATTAATATTTATATCGAGTGCCTCCAATACATCACCTGATCCACATTTTGATGAAACAGCTTTATTACCGTGTTTTGCCACTTTAATATCCATACTAGCCAATAATAGAGCTGATGCGGTAGATATATTTAAAGTGTTCATACCATCTCCGCCCGTACCACATGTATCAATACAATCCTCTACATTTACCCTTTTTGATTTTTCCCTTAATATGTAAACACCTCCAGCTATTTCATCAGAAGACTCACCTTTATTTGATAACAGAGTTAAAAAATCAAATATCTCTTGATCATTAGCTTTTCCTTCCATTAATATTTTAAAAGCTTCTTTACTTTCTGAAAAAGTTAAATCTTGTTTTACTACTATTTTGTCTATGAATTGTTTCATTTGTTTTTAAATCTAATAAAGTTTTTTAAAATTTTTATCCCAAGTTTTGTTTTAATACTTTCAGGATGAAATTGCACCCCATGCACATTATGTTTTTTATGTTTCACTCCCATTATTAAACCGTCCTTTGTTTCTGCAGTGATTTCCAGGTCTTTTGACAGTGTTTTTTTATCAATTATCAAACTGTGATATCTAGTTGCTTCAAAGTTTTTAGGTAAATTTTTCAATATTCCGGTTTTATTAGATATTATTCTACTTGTTTTTCCGTGCATCAATTTTTTTGCTTGAATAATTTTAGATCCAAAAACTTGACCTATTATTTGATGTCCGAGGCAAACTCCAAGAATAGGTAATTTGTTATGAAATTCTTTTACAATTTTCAAACAATTTCCAGATTGATTTGGGTTCCCTGGTCCTGGAGAAATAACAATTCTATCAAATCTTTTCTTAATAATTTCTGAAGAATTTATTTTATCATTTCTATAAACTTCTACCTTAGTTTTTAGAGCAGACAAGTAGTGGTACAAATTATATGTAAAACTATCGTAGTTATCAATAAGAAGTATTTTCATTTTTCTAAAGACTTTATTAAAGCTTTTGCTTTATTAATTGTTTCATTATATTCATTCAGGGGTTTGCTATCTGCAACAATTCCAGCGCCTGCCTGAACATAAAATTTGTTATTTTTTGTTATTGCTGTTCTTAGAGCTATACAAGTATCGAAATCTCCGTTTGCAGAAAAGTAACCAATCCCTCCTGCGTAAATTTTTCTACTATTTTTTTCAAGTTCATCAATTATTTCCATCGCTCTAATTTTAGGTGCTCCCGAAACTGTGCCTGCCGGAAACCCAGCCATTAAGGCCTCAAATTTTGAGAATTTTTTATCATAGATACCTGTCACATTAGATACGATATGCATAACGTGTGAATATTTTTCAATTTTAAATTTTTCAGTAACTTTTATCGTATTTATCTTTGAAACTTTTCCGGCGTCATTTCTACCTAAGTCGAGAAGCATAAGATGTTCAGACAATTCTTTTTTATCATTGATTAGATCTTTTTTTAATAAATTATCCTCTTTATTATTTCTTCCCCTAGGTCTTGTTCCTGCAATTGGTCTTACAGTAATTACATTATTTCTTAATCTAACCAATATTTCTGGACTTGCTCCAATAATTTGAAAGTCATTAAAATTAAAGAAAAACATAAACGGTGAAGGATTAGTAACTCTTAATTTCTTATAAATTTCAATTGGTTTTTTTGTAAGTTTTGACTCAAATCTTTGACTTAAAACAACCTGGAATATTTCACCTTTCTTTATATATTGTTTGGCTTTGTTTACAATCTGGAAAAACTTTTTTTTAGAAATGTTTGATTTAACGCTAAACTTTTTATTTGGGTTATCCTTTTGAAATTTAGAAATTTTTGAACCTATTAATAAACTATTGATTTCATCTTGTATTTCAAAATACTTTTTTTTTAAGTTATTAATTATAATATCAGAAAAAATATTTTTGACGAAAAAAATTTCCTTTTTAATATTGTCATGTATTATTAGAGTAGTAGGTCTAATCAATCTAATATCTGGTAGTTTTAGATCGTTCTTACAAGAATTTTTAATTTTTTCTATATATCTAATTGCATCATAAGAAAAATATCCAGCTATCATACTACACATAGGCGGTAATGAGGATGGGATATTAAATTTAAAATCATCTATTATTTTACTTAATATAATCTTTGGATCACCTTTAATTATTTTTTTCCTTCCAGATATAATTGAAGAAACTCTCTTTTGATTAAACTCCCATATTTTATCTGGTTCTTTGCCAAAAATTGTGTATCTGCCTTTGATTTTACCTTTTTCTACAGATTCAAAAATAAAACTATTCTTATCTACTAGAAAGTTATTAATCAAATTTTCAATCTCAAAAGAACTTTTGGATTTAATTTTATAGTATAAAACTTGATTTTTTTTTTGGTTATGTTTTTTTTTAAATTCTTTTAGACTTACATTTAATTTCATTTAAAATAGTTTCTTAATCTTTCGATTGTCCTTGAATAAATTTTTACATTATATTTTTTATTTAAGTATAAATCATAAGTAGAAAGAACATCACTCTTTAATTTTTCATGGATTTTATTGTAATAAGTATCAAAATCTTTTTTTTTATTATCAATATTTTCTGTTTTAATTTTATCTATTTTGGCTAAGAATACTTTGCCTTTTTCATCAGAGGCTAATAGGAAACTTTTTTCAGGAAGTGAATAAATATACTCAACTGAATTGATTTCAAAAAAATTATTATCCTTAACGGAGTTTAACTTAATACTTTTAAATAAGGATTTATCACTACTAATATTTTCAAAATCAGCATCTGAAAATTTATTGGCACTTATTTTATCAAAAATTTTTTTGTTATAATCAAATTTTTCTTTCTCAACTAGTGATGTTAAAATAAAGTTTTTAAAATTATTATCTGTTATTTCTGGAATTTTATTTTCAATATTCTTGATTTGAAATAGAAGAATATAGTCATTTTTATCTATAATCTGAATATCATTATCAAATCTATTGTCATAGACTTCTTTAAAAGGATCGTCATTATTAACAAGTGTATAATTTGTTTTTTTTTCAACATTTATATTTTCATAATTATTCAAAAGATTTTTAAGATCTGAAAAATTGGAGATATTATTTTCAATTTTATCTACTTCTGAGAAAAATGTTTCGCTATATTCATTTGCATCAGTTAAGTTTTTAGGTGTTATTTTCACATAATCAAAATCTATAAAATCTCGTTGTAAACTGACACTATTATTTTCAATATAATTTACGATTTCTGACTCAGAAAATTGACTCTTTTTTTTATAAAAATTATCAAGATTAATAAATCTTAAATCAATTTTACTATTTTCATATTTATAATATTTTTTTACAATAAATTCTGGTGTGTTGATACCTCCATTTAAGAAGAAAAAAAGTTTTTTTTCTAATTCTCTATTTTTTAATCTTTTTTCAAAATCTGAGGCATTTATATTGTTTCCAATTAGAAATTTTTCGTATTTAATTCTATCGAATTTAGAATTTTGATTTAAAAAATTTTTATTTTTTTTGATTGTTTTAACTAATTGTTCATCTGAAATTAATAAATCGTAATAATCTATTTCTAATTCAATAAATTTTTTAGCCAATAAATCACTTAATATTTCTTCTAAAATATTTTGATCTAAATTATTTCTTATTACTTCGGTACTAATACCCAGTGAACTTATATGATTTGTAAAATTTTTAGTTGAAATGTTATAATTGTCAATTTTAGCAATGTTATTTGTGTCCTTATTTTGAAAAACACTACCCATCCCAAAGAATACAAAGGGCAAGGCAACTATAAATACCACAACTGCTCCAAGTTTACTTTTCGAGAAATTTTTAAACTTATTTAACATTATATATGATTATTTATTGATCTATAAAAACAAATCTATAGATTAAAAAAGGAACTATGACAAACAAAATTATGTATTTCATTGCTAATTGGAAGATGTATGGAAATTTAAAATCATTAAATACATTGGATAAAGTTATTAAATTTTCAAAATCTAAAGAAATTAAGAAGGGAAGATTAATTTATTGTCCTCCATATACTTTAATTTCTTCCTTTTTGAAAAAGTTTGAAAATTGTTTAATAGATATTGGAGGTCAAAATTGTCATGAGAGTGAAGATTATGGTTCACATACAGGTTTTGTAAATTCAAAAATGCTTAAAAGCTCTGGTGCCAATTATGTAATTTTAGGTCATTCAGAAAACCGACAAAAAGGCGAAACTGACAAACTTATTAATCTTAAAATTAAAAGCGCTATTAAATCAAAATTAAAAGTTATTTTTTGTATTGGCGAAACTTTGGCTGAAAAAAAGAAAAAAAAAACAAAATCAATTTTATCAAAACAAATTAAACATGGTTTAAAAAAGATAAAAAAAAGATCTAATATATTTGTTGCTTATGAGCCAGTTTGGTCAATTGGTACTGGAAAAATTCCTAAAATAGATGAACTTGAGCAAACAGTTGAATTCATAAAAAAAAAATTTAAGGGTAAATTACCAAAAATTTTATATGGTGGATCTGTAAATCCCGAAAATGTGAGAAATTTAAAAAAAATAACTAACCTTGATGGTTTTTTAATCGGTGGAGCTTCACAAAACTCCAAAAAATTTATTGATATAGTGAAAAAATTGTATAATTAGTCCCCATGGAAAATATTTTGCTAACGATAAACATTGTCCTTGCTATTATTTTAGTAATTCTTGTTTTATTTCAAAAATCAGAGGGTGGCGCATTAGGAATTGGTGTATCACAAGAAAGTTATATGTTTTCCAAAACTGCGGGCAATTTTTTGACCAAAAGTACAGCTATTGTAGCAACATTATTTATAATTTGTAGTTTAGGACTGACTATTTTATCGAATCAAAAATTAAGTCCTGAAAAATCATTAATTGATACAGTGGACGAAAATTTAGATAAAGACGCACCAAAAATACCTGATAACAACAATTAATTCTTTTATTTTTACAAAAAAAAGCTTATAACATACTTCCATGGCGCGATATATTTTTGTCACTGGCGGCGTGGTATCATCACTTGGAAAAGGTTTATCATCAGCATCATTAGCTTATCTACTTAAATCACAAGGCTTTAAAGTAAGAGTAAGAAAAATGGATCCTTATTTAAATGTTGACCCAGGAACAATGAGTCCATTTCAACATGGTGAGGTTTTTGTAACAGATGACGGAGCAGAAACTGATTTAGACTTAGGTCATTATGAAAGATTTACCGATATATCATCTACAAAAAATGATAATATTACAACTGGAAAAATTTATAGTGATATTATAACTAAAGAGAGGAAGGGTGATTACCTTGGTAAAACTGTTCAAGTAATTCCACATGTTACAAATAGAATTAAAGAGTTTATTAAAAATGGAATTAAAAATGAAGATTTTGTTATCTGTGAAATTGGAGGAACAGTTGGCGATATTGAAAGTCTACCTTTTCTAGAGGCTATAAGACAATTTGCTAACGATATAGGTAAAGAAAAAACTTTATTTATACACTTAACATTAGTTCCATTTTTAAAATCTTCTGATGAAATTAAAACCAAACCAACACAACATTCTGTTAAAGAATTAAGAAGTATTGGAATTCAACCAGACATGGTTATTTGCAGATCACAACAATCTATACCTCTTGATCAAAGAAAAAAAATTTCATTATTCTGTAACATACCAATCAAAAGGGTTATAGAGACAGTAGATGTAAAGACAATTTATGAAGCACCAATAAGTTTCTTTAACGAGGGCTTAGATAAACAAGTCTTTGAATATTTTAATATAAAGCCGAGAAAAAAGATTAATTTAAAACCGTGGAAAGATGTAACTAAAATTGTAACAAACAAAAATATTAGGACTGTAAATATTGCAATTGTTGGAAAATATGTGGATTTAAAAGATGCATATAAATCATTAGATGAAGCACTAGTTCATGGAGGTATTCATAATAACGTAAAAATTAATTTAATAAGAATAGAGTCAGATTTATTGAAAGTCTCAGATGTTCAAAAAAAATTAAGTAATGTTTCTGGGATAATAATTCCTGGAGGTTTTGGAAAAAGAGGTACCGAAGGAAAGATAGCATGTATAAATTATGCTAGGACTAAAAAAATTCCTTTTTTAGGCATTTGTTTTGGCATGCAAATGGCAGTAATTGAATTTGCTAGAAATGTATTAAAAATTAAAAATGCTGGTTCTAGTGAGTTTGATAAAAATTGCTACCCGGTAATTGGCCTTATTGAAGAATGGAACAAAAACGGTAGAAAAATTAAAGGGACTGTGAAAAATTTAGGTGGAACTATGCGATTAGGACTTTATCCAGCTAAATTACAACACAATTCCTTAATAAAAGAAATTTATAAGTCTGGTCAAATTAAAGAAAGACATAGACACAGGTATGAGGTAAATGTCAATTTGAGAAAAAAATTTGAAACACACGGGTTGAATTTTTCAGGAATGTCTCCTGACAATAACTTACCTGAAATTGTTGAAATTAAAAATCATCCTTGGTTTATTGGAGTCCAATTTCACCCAGAATTTAAGTCTAGACCTTTACAACCTCATCCATTATTCTCATCATTTATTGGGGCTGCAAAAAATAAATAATGAAAAATATTATAGTAAATTGTGATGGAATAAAAATTTCAAATAAAGAAAAGATATGTTTAATCGCAGGACCTTGTCAACTTGAGAATGAGCAGCACGCGCTTGATATGGCAGGAAAAATATCAGAAATTTCTAAAAAATATAATATAGGTTTTATTTATAAAACATCTTTCGACAAAGCTAACAGAACTAGTCTTAAGAGCAAAAGAGGTGCTGGTCTAGAAAAATCTTTACCAATATTTGATAAAATAAAAAAACAAATAAATGTCCCAATTCTAACCGACATTCACAATGCAGAACAATGTTCTATTGTTGCAAATCATGTTGATGTCCTTCAAATTCCAGCTTTTTTATGTAGACAAACTGATTTGTTAGTAGCTGCCGCCAAAACAAA
>CACLWW010000023.1 GCA_902610755.1 uncultured Pelagibacteraceae bacterium
ATCATTTTTTTAAATTCATTGACATTCAAACTTGCTTTATGATCAGGACCTCTGCTTTTTTTATCAATTGTTAAATGTTTTTCAATTATTTCTGCGCCAATACTTACAGCAGCAATTGATGCTTCAATTCCTAAAGAATGATCTGAAAATCCTGTCTTTAATCTATATTTTTTTTTAATCGTATTTATTGTCTTTAAGTTCAAGTCTTCAAAAGGAGCTGGATATGAGCTTGTGCATTGTAAAATAGAAATATTTTTTTTACTTATTCCTCTACTTATAATTTTCAATGCGTTATCTATTTCAGAAAAATTTGACATTCCAGTTGAAATGATAATTTTTTTTTTAAGTTTAGAAATTTCTTTTAATAAAAGAGTGTTATTTATTTCCCCTGATGGAACTTTAACATAATCTACCTTACAAATTTTTAATATATTCAAGTCTTGATGACTAAAAAAAGATATGCATGTCTTGATTCCTTTTTTTTTTGAATATTTACATAAATTAATAATCTCTTTATTTGAGAGTTCTAATCTTTTTAACATTTCGTATTGATTTTTAAATTTACTATTTTTTTTTTGATAATCAGCCATCCTTAAATTTTTTGTAGAAATATTTTCAGTCCTATAAAATTGAAATTTAATAATATCTACGCCGATTTTCTTAGCTGAATTTATTAGTTTTAGAGCTTTATCAAATTTTCCATCGTGATTAACACCTATCTCAGCAATAATCTTAACTTTATTCATTTAATTATCTTTCCCATTTTTATAAACGAATTTTTTGAAATTTTTAGATTTTCTCTTATTACACTTTTGCTTCCGACAAAAGAGCCCTCTCCAACTATTACTTTTCCATTAATTGTTGCCCTAGTTGATATGTGGCAATAATTTCCAATGATGCTTCCATGTTCTATATTCGCGAAAGTATTAATTATACAATTTCTTCCAATCTTCACATTAGGTCCTATGTGAGCACCATGCATAACAATAGTCCCCTCACTAATTTTGGCATACTTCGAAATTATGGCTGTAGGCGAAATAATTGTAGGAAATTTAAAACCCTCTTTTAAAAATCTTTTAAACAATTCAGTTCTTAATTTTGAAGATTTTATTTGACCAAGCGCTATATGCACAAATTTAGTTTTTTTTTTTAAATTTTGAATATCATTGAGATTTGATATTACTTTGTACTTATCAAATAATTCATTTTTTTTTATATCAACAAGACCTAAAATTTTAAATTTTTTTTCACTTTCAATAACGTCTATACATGCCTCGGCATGGCCACCTGATCCTACTAATATTATCTTCTTTTTATAAGCCATATTTAGGGCTACTAGGTAGGTTTAATATTTCATTAAAAACTTTTTTTGAGACTTTTAAATCCATTTTTGGAGAATTCTTAAAATATACAATTGAGTGCATTAAATCCCAGGCAGATCTAACTTTAATTTTTCTTTTATAGAGATATTTAATTAACTTTATTTTCTCAATTTTTTTTATATTTTTAAGAAATAAAATATTAATCCAATTATTATATGATTTTTCTGAGATATTCTTAAATAACTTAACATTATCATATTTCAAGAACTCTTTTTTGTATTTGGCATTAACTATTTTTTTTAGTCTTAAAATCTGATTGATTTTTTTAATTTGAGCGATGCCAACAGCGGCCTGTAAATTATTAATTTTGTAATTGTAGCCTAGTAAGTCAAAAGTTGTTTTGAAAATTTTTTCAGATTTTCCAATATTTGCTAATTTTTTTCCTTTTAAAAAGTCTGATTTTTTTTTAAATATAATTGCTCCCCCACTTCCAGTCGTAATTGTTTTATTTCCATTAAAGCTTACAATACCCATTCTACCGAAAGTGCCTGAATGTTTGCCTTTATAATATGTACCAATTGATTCAGCGGCGTCCTCAATTAAAATTAAGTTATATTTTTTAGAAATCTTTTTAATGCCCTCTATATCTGACATATTTCCATACAAATGTGTAGGTACAATTGCTGAAATTTTTCTTTTTGAATATTTGTTATAATAATATTTTCCTTTTCTAACAGTTTTTTGTGATAAATATTTCTCAAGTTTTTTCACGTCAATTCCAAGGCTTTCTTCCTCAATTTCTACAAAATGGGGAACAGCTCCAATATATTTTGCGACATTTGACGTTGCTATATAATTTAAGGATGGAATTAAAATTTCTTCTTCAGGCTTTATTCCTGAGACAATATAAGCAATATGAAGTGCAGATGTACCTGAATTTGTAGCTAACACATATTTTGAACCACACAATTTTGATATTTTTTTTTCAAAAATTTCGACATAATTTCCTTGTGTAGATACAAATGTAGTATTTATACAAGAAATTAAATTTTTTTTTTCTTCGCTGAAAAATATAGGTTCGTGGAGATTTATTTTTTTTTCATTTTTACATACTCTTCGAATCGAATCCTCTAATTTCTTAAAAAACCTCTTGTTAAACATTGATATTATATAGTATATTTCTTTGAGTTATATTCTTTCAAATTTTTATCGTCTTTAAACCAGTTTATTGTTTTGATTAATGCTTTATCAAAATTTTTTTTGTTGTATTTTAATCTCCAATCTAAAACTTTTTTAATTTTCTTATTTGAAGAAATCAAAATTTTGACCTCACTTTTTTTTGGTCTTATTCTTTTTTTGTCTATTATTATATTTTTTTTTACACCTAGAATCTTAGAAATTTTAGAATTGAGTTCTCCAACGGAGATACCATAACCTGATCCTAAATTAAAAAACATTCCTGATAAATTCTTCTTTGAATGTATAACTTTTAAAAAAGCATCAACAGTGTCATCAATATATGTAAGATCTCTCACAGGAAATAAAGAGCCAACTTTTACAATTTTGCTATTATTAAGATATTGTGTAATTAAAGTTGGAATAACTGCCCTTAAAGATTGTCGTGGGCCAAATGTATTAAATGGTCTAATTATTGTTATTGGTAGGTTAAAAGAATTAAAATAAGATAATGCAAGTTGATCTGCTGAAGCTTTTGAAGCTGCGTAAGGAGATTGGGAAAAATAATTATGCTTTTCATCGATTGGTAAATATTTTGGGTTTCCAAATACCTCACTGGTAGATACATGAATAATCTTTTTTAAATTTAAGCTTTTTGATGCTTCAAGAATATTAATAAGTCCCATGACGTTTGTTTCGAAATAAGACCTTACAGATTTATATGAATATGGTATTCCAATGAGAGCTGCTAAGTTAATCACTACATCTTGATTTTTTAATGAATCTCTTACTTGTTCCGAGTCTCTTATGTCCCCGAAAATTACCTTAAAGTTTTTTTTTTTTGTTTTTGATAGATCTCTTAACCAACCCAAATTATTAAAAGAATTGTATAATACAAAGCATGTCACGTTATGATTTTTCTTAATTAAAGCCTCAACAAGATGAGAACCTATGAATCCTTCTGAACCAGTTACAAGAATTTTTTTCTTCATATAACTCTTAAATTTACTCCTTTATCCACAATTTTTTTTCTTAATGTTTGTAAGCCACTTCCAAGAAAATTGTATAAATTTCCAGTGACAAGAGCGGAAATTTTTTTATTTCCAATTAACTCCTCGAAATGCAGAGGCTTGCCTGCACCACCTGAAAGTAAAATAGGGAATCTTATTTTGTTATCAAAAATTTTCAAAACATCTTTATCGAAACCAAATCCAGTGCCATCCATATCAATACTAGTCATCATCAACTCTCCAAATTTGAATTTTCTTATAAATTTTATATGTTCATTTAATGACATAAATTTATCTTTTCCATTATTTATATAGGAAAAATAGCAAGATTTCTTATTCTTATTAATTAAATCAATTTTTTTAAAATCTATACCAACGGAAACAGCTTGAGCACCGTATTTACTAGAACACTTATCAATTAGTTCAGGACATGTTTTGACTGCTGATGTTAAAATAATTTTGTCAGCACCTAACTCAAAACATTCATCAATTTGACCCAGATTTGTTAAACCGCCACCTATGGTAAGTGGGATAAATGTTTTTCGCATTAATTCTTCAATACTCTTTTTAAAAAAATTTGGTAATGGATTAATAGAATTATTTTTACTTGCATTTAAAATTATTAATTCATCGATATGATCTGAAATTTTTTTAAAATTCATTTTATCGAAAAGCCAATTTGTGTCCCCCGCCCTCTGAAGTGAGAAGTTTCTACTCAAATGAAAGGCATCATCTTTAAAAATGAGTTTAAATATAACTCTTTTTTTTACCATAAAAGTACTTAAATAATTCTATTCCCGAATTGCCAGATTTTTCTGGATGGAATTGTGTTGCTATTAGATTTGTTGTTAAAATTAAAGATATGAAGTCAACATTTCCATGCGATGTTTTTCCAATAATAAATTCTTTGTTTGTTTTAACTAAGTCAATTTTGTTTAAAGCGAAACTATGAACAAAATAAAAATCTCTTTTTTTTAAAAAATTCAAATTAATTTTTTTTGAAATTTTAATGGAGTTAAAACCAATATGAGGTATGGTATCTTTACATTTTAAATTTTTTAAGCTTTTTACCTCTCCCGTAAAGTAATTCAATCCGGAAATATTACTTTCTTCACTTTTATTAAAAAGTATTTGCATGCCAACACAAATTGCTAAAGTTTTTTTTTTGTTTATAATTTCTATCAATTTTTTTTTTTTAAAATTATTTGAAAAGAGTGTTTGAACAACATTTTGAAAATTTCCTACTCCAGGAAGAATTATGTGAGAAATTTTTTTATCCACTTCATTGATATTTTTTATAATTCTATTTTCAATTTTTAAGTGTTTTAAACAATTTAAAATTGAACCAATATTTTTTGACCCGGTATCGATTATTCCAATCATCAATTAATTAAAAATTTGGGAACCCACATGTTTTTTTTTTTAAAGAACAATTTTTTGTTCACGTGTTTATCTATAATTTGAAAAAAAGTTTTCTCTTTGATATCAAAATAATCAAGATAATCATTTAAAGCGTAGTCTGGAAATTCATTATCATAAATTTTTGCTAGTTGTAAACCTTGTTCTCTGGTCATTGATCCCCTACGAATATCTATACCAATATCTTGGGTAGCTCGTCCAAAACCAAATTTAAGATACATCAAATAACAATGAAGGTCATACAGTAAAGTATCATTTTGACCAAAGTTAGTATATGTCCCAACATTTTTTTTTGTATTTTCCTCATATTTCATAAATTTCTTAGAGACTACAAAATTTCTATAAGAGTCCCAGTTTTCGAAATAAGACCAGTGAGACATCCGCGTTTTTGAATTTTTGGGTAAACGCCACCAATGGGACTCTTTAAAATTTAGGATTTTTAGTGAATTGTTATATTGATCTGACAAATATATTTTTTTAATAAATTCAATATCAAAAAAAGCTTTAGATTTAAGTTTTTGAACACCGCCATACTCAGCTTCCCCGTCTTCACCATACATTATAAGATTAATATCAAATTGATTTGCAATATTAATAATAGCTGTGAATATAGCAATTAACCATCCGTAAAGTGGTCTTCCATTTTTTACAAAACCAAATTTGTTTAATTTCATATGAGCGTGGTAAGGAAGATTTATCTCTAACAAATCAACTTCATTTTTTTTGAAATTTTCTAAGTTTTTGTAGCCAAGTTCACTTCTTAAAGGGGGGTTAACTGTCACGCATAAAACATTTAATCCAAGTTTTTCTTTACAATAATATGTAACATATGAACCATCTTTACCTCCACTTACAGGTACAATTAAGTCATATTTTGAATTTGGATTTTTATTTTTTTTTAAATGATCTTTTAAAAACTTGAGCCTAGATTTCCATTTTATTTTTTTTTTTTGTTCAGACCAAAGACAAGCATTACATTTGCCTTGTTTGTCAAAAATTATTCTGGGTCTTGTTGATGTGTTGAGACATGATGTGCACCAAAAAATACTACTGTTTTTCATTTTAAATAGCTATTAAATATGTTATTTAACACCATACTAAAAATTAACAAGCTCAATTACGATTAATGTATCTTGGAAAAAAAATTATATGCATAATACCAGCAAGATCAGGTAGTTCGGGTTTGAAAAATAAAAATATAAAGATTATTAATGGTAAACCTCTTTTGTATTGGCCAATAAAAGCAGCAAAAAAATCTAAAATAATAGATGAAATTGTGGTGACAACAGATTCTAAAAAAATTCAAAAAAAAGCAATTAATTTTGGAGCTAATGCTCCTTTTTTAAGACCAAAAAAGATTTCTCAAAACTCTTCAAAAATTTCAGATGCAATTGTTCATGTAATTAATTTTTATAAAAAAAGGGTAAATAAACAATTTGATTATTTAATTTTGTTAGAGCCTACATCGCCTCTTACCGAGACTAAAGATATTGATAAAACTCTAAAAATTTTAATTAAAAATAATAATTTGGACTCATTAGTAACTGTTACACAGAATATAACGTCTCATCCTAGTTTTAATTTTAAAATCAAAAATAAAAAACTAAAAAAAATTTCGAATGATAGCCCTGATATAAATAGACAAAACATTTCAAAAATGTATTATCTTTCTGGAAATCTTTATATAAGTAAAATTAATTTCTATTTGAAAAAGAGATCTTTTATTGGTTTAAACACGTACGGTTTTATACTGGACAAATGGAAGGCATCAGAGATAGACGATATGGTAGATTTTCTTAAAACTCAAATAATAATGAGGTATAAAAAAATTTAGTAAGTATGGTAAATACCGGACAAAAAATTTTACTCCAAGCAAAAAAAGTTATACCAGGGGGAAATCAGTTACTATCAAAAAGGAGTGAGCTGTTTTTGCCAAATGTTTGGCCAAACTATTATAAAAGAGCAAAAGGTTGTAAGGTTTGGGATCTAGATAACAAACAATATTACGATTTTGCAGGTATGGGTGTGACCTCATGTATTCTTGGCTATGCTAATGAAAAAATCAATAAAGAAATTAAAAAAGCATTAGATGCTAGCGGTATGTGTACATTAAATGCCTTAGAAGAATTTGTATTAGCAAAAAAACTTTTGAAAATTCATCGATGGGCAGGTATGGCTAAATTTTGTAAATCTGGTGGAGAAGCTTGTTTAGTTGCAATAAGAATTGCAAGAGCTGCCTCGAATAAACAAAAAATTGCTTTTTGCGGTTATCACGGTTGGCATGATTGGTACCTAGCAGCAAACATTTCCAAAAAAAATAATTTGGATAAACAATTACTAAAGGGACTAAATACTAAGGGTGTATCTACATCTTTTAAAAATTCAATTTTCCCATTTGTTTATAATGACATAAAGTCTTTTAAAAAAATTATTAAAAAACACAAAAAAGATTTGGGTGTGATTATTATGGAACCCATGAGGGGTGTAAGACCAAAAAAAGGTTTTTTGCGAGAAATAAGAAAAATTGCTTCCAAAAATAAAATTGTATTAATTTTCGATGAAATTACATCAGGTTTTCACGATACTTATGGTGGTATACATCTAGATTTTAAAGTTAATCCTGACATTGTTATTTACGGAAAATCACTTGGAAATGGATACCCAATATCAGCAATTGTTGGCAAGAAAAAAATTATGGATGTATCTCAAGATACATTTATTAGCTCAACAATGTGGACTGACAAAATTGGTTTTGTAGCCGCAAACAAAACCTTGGAAATTCTTAAAAAAGATAAGATTAATAAAAAACTTGTAAAAATTGGGAAAGAAGTGAGAAATAGTTGGTTGAATATATCTAAAGAATCAAATGTTCCAATCGATGT
>CACLWW010000024.1 GCA_902610755.1 uncultured Pelagibacteraceae bacterium
TTGAAATATTTTTATCATTAAAAATAGTCTGTAGTAAATATGGACCTTTATTGATAGTGTTAGTGTATGCAAGTTCTAAAGAAAACATTTTGGTGTCAATAAACTTTTGTATTATTGTTTCATTCAGTTCTAAACCTATTTTAAATTCCTCCTCACCAATTTTAACATCCTTTATTAAGTATTTGCCTAATAAATATTGGGTTGAAACATAAATTTCTTTAAGACCATCAGAAGCTAATTTTTTTGCTTTTAAAAAATTAACTTTTTCACCTTTTTTAATTATTATCTTTTTATTTTTTGCATCAATAATTTCTTCTGTAAAATTTTTAGATTTGTAATTTTCAGGATTAAATTTTGTTTTCCATTTTTTTTCCTTTTCATCGTATGAATAAATTTCTTTTTCATAAAATTCTTTAACCATATCAATTTTATTGAATCCTAAAGCTAGTAACAGTGTTGAGACAAGTATCTTTTTTTTACGATCAACTCTAAAATAAAGCAAATCTTTTACATCAAATTCGAAGTCGAGCCACGAACCTCTATTAGGTATAACTCTACAATTAAATAATAATTTGCCACTGGCATGTGATTTTCCTTTATCATGATCAAAAAAAACTCCAGGACTTCTATGCATCTGATTGACAACAACCCGTTGCACCCCATTAGTAATAAAAGTTCCGCTGTTTGTCATCATCGGAACCTCACCCATATAAACTTCCTGTTCTTTTGCAGATAAAATATCTTTAGTATTGTTTTCCTGATTTATTTCATAAACAACTAATCGTAGATTACATTTAAGTGCAGAAGAATAAGTAAGACCTCTCTGTATACATTCTTCTACATCGAATTTTGGTTTCTCTAACTTATAACTTATGTATTCTAATGTTGCTTTATCGTTCAGATCTTCTATTGGAAAAATACTTTTGAAAACACGATCAAAACCTTTTATAAATTGAGGTGCTACATCCTCCTTAAATTCTGTTAACTCTTTGTATGAATTTTTTTGAACCTCAATTAAATTTGGTATTGATAAACCTTCTTTTAATTTTCCAAAATTTTTTCTAATATTTTTTTTTTTAGTAAAAGATAACTGCATTTATTCCAACTGCTTTAAAAATTAAAACAGCCTATAATTTTTTTAATTCTTTATTTAAGCTCTACTTTAGCGCCAGCTGCCTCAAGTTTTTTCTTCATCTCTTCGGCATCTTTTTTACTTACACCAGATTTAATTTCTTTTGGTGCTCCCTCAACTAAGTCTTTTGCTTCTTTTAATCCAAGTGCTGTAACTGCTCTAACTTCTTTGATAACGTTAATTTTTTTATCTCCAGCTGAAGTCAGTACAACTGTAAATTCACTTTTTTCCTCTGCAGGCGCTCCTCCAGCTGCTGCTCCGGCCGCAGGCGCTGCCACTGCTGCTGCTGCTGTAACACCCCATTTTTCTTCAAGTTGTTTTGATAATTCTGCTGCTTCTACTACAGTCAATTTAGATAGTTCATCTATGATTTTATTTAAGTCCGCCATAACAATAATGTCCTAAGTTATTTTTTTGATTTTTCGAGCGCTAAAATAGCGATTTTTGAGCCAGGTGCAAGCAAAATACTTGCAATTTTTTGTGCTGGAGACCTTAAAATACCAACGATTTTTGCTCTTGCTTCTTCTAAGGACGGCAAAGTTGCAATATTTTTAACACCTGCAACGTCTAATAAGTCTTTACCCATTATACCACCGAGAATTTTTAAGTTTTGATTCTCCTTTGAAAAATTAGTTAAAATTTTTGCTGAAGTTATTGCATCATCTGACATTGCGACTGCTGTTGGACCTGTAAATAAATTTGATAAATCTTTTCTACTAGTTTTTTCTAAAGCTAGTTTTGTTATTCTATTTTTTGTGATTTTAAATTGTATTCCATGTTCACGCATTTTTTTTCTTAGGTCATCAAGTTGTTTTACAGTTAAACCTTGATAATGAGCTACTATAACTGCTTCCGCTTTGTCAAGCTGAGTTGACATCTCTTTAATATAAACCTGTTTTTTTTCTTTACTCATCATAATTAAAAGTTCTTTTCTAATTTTATCTTATATGAAACACCCATTGTAGAAGTAATATAAGTAGATTTAATTAAATCACCTTTTATTGTAAGGTTTGATTTTTCTTTCTCAAGTGAACTAATGACTGCATTAAAATTTTTGATAAGTTTGTCATCAGAAAAAGATTTTTTTCCTATACTAAGACCGATATTTCCATCTTTATCATTTTTTAATTCGACTTGACCTGCTTTAGCATTTTTAACTGCTTCACCAATTTTTTCTGTGACTGTCCCTAGTTTTGGATTGGGCATTAGCCCCTTTGGTCCTAGAACTTTTCCTAGTTTAGATAATTTTATCATCATTGAAGATGAACATATAAGTTTTTCAAAATTCATTTCTCCACTTTTTATTTTTTCTATTAAATCATCTCCACCGACAATATCTGCTCCAGAGTCTTTGGCCTCTTTAGATTTACTTTCTTCACATACAACTGCAACCTTAACTTTTTTACCAGTTCCACTTGGAAGATTGACCATACTTCTTAAATTCACTTCATTTTTTTTTTGTTTATTGTTAATTAAAATATTTAAATCCAGAGACTCATCAAACTTTGTAGTACAGTTTTCCTTTACCTTGGACAGCAAGTTATTTATGGGCTCTGCCTTTAAAGTATTCGTGTTCTTCGGTAGTTTTTTAAATCTTTTTGAACTCATTAATCTTTTACCTCGATACCCATTGATCTTGCAGAACCAGCTATTATTTTAACAGCTTCTTCTAGGTCGTGCGCATTTAAATCAACCATTTTTTTTTTAGCAATTTCTTCTGCTTGTTTTTTTGTAATCGATGCAACAATGTTTCTTCCTGGTTCTTGAGAACCACTTTTTAATTTTGCAGCTTCCTTAATAAAATGTGATGCTGGCGGTGATTTAATTATAAAATCAAATTTTTTGTCTTTATAAACTGTAATCACAACAGGAACTGGTTTACCCATAAAATTTTTTGTTTTTTCATTAAATGCTTTGCAAAATTCCATTATGTTAATACCTCTTTGACCTAAAGCTGGCCCAACAGGTGGAGCGGGATTTGCCTGACCTCCATTAATTTGTAGTTTTACATATCCAGTTATTTCTTTTTTTGCCATTAGCTTACCTTTTCAATCTGGTTAAATTCTAAATCAACTGGAGTAGGTCGTCCAAAAATAGATACTGAAACTTTCACTCTTGATTTATCCTCATCAATATCTTCTATCATTCCAGAGAAAGATGCAAAAGGACCATCTACTACTTGAACTTTTTCCCCTACAGAATAATCTATTGTTGATTTCGATTGCGCAACACCATCTTTTATTTGACCTAAAATTTTTTCAATTTCTTTGTCCGATACAGGTACGGGCATGCCCTTGCTCCCTAAAAATCCACTTACTTTTTTTATCCCTTTGATCATATGATAAATACTATTATCCATTTCGCTTTTAATTAACACATATCCCGGAAAATACTTCTTTTTTCTTTGAACCCTTTTACCACGTTTTACTTCAGTAACATCATGAGTTGGTACTACAATTTCCTCAAATTTATCAGAAATTTTAGCTTTATCGGCTTCCTCTTTAATTAATTGAGCAACTTTATTTTCAAAACTTGAATGCGATTGAATGATGTACCAGTTTTTCATTAAAATCCTATATTCCTATATTAAGTATAATATCTAAAAAAAATTTATAAAATTGGTCAATCAATAAAAAAAATAGAGATGCAATTATAGCCATTATCGCTACCATAATAGTTCCTTGAACAGTTTCTTTTCCTGTTGGCCAAGTAACTTTAAAAGCTTCTTGTTTTACTTCTTGAAAAAACTTTAATGGGTTTTTCATTTTTTTATTCTCCTTTTTTTGGCAGGAGCGGAGGGAATCGAACCCCCAACCTCCGGTTTTGGAGACCGGCGCTCTACCAATTGAGCTACACTCCTAAAGGAGTTTACTCTATTATTTTCGTAACTACCCCTGCACCTACAGTTCTACCACCCTCTCTAATCGCAAAATTTAGTTTTTCGCTCATAGCAATTGGAGTGATTAATTTAACTGTAAACTTTGCATCATCACCTGGCATTACCATTTCAGTTCCTGAAGGTAATTCAACTTCACCAGTAACGTCTGTAGTTCTAAAATAAAACTGAGGTCTATATTTTGTAAAGAAAGGAGTGTGTCTTCCGCCTTCTTCTTTTTTCAAAACATAAGCTTGAGCTTCAAATTTAGTATGAGGAGTTACAGATCCTGGTTTACACAGTACTTGACCTCTCTCTACATCTGTTCTTTCAACACCTCTTAACAATGCACCGATATTGTCACCTGCTTCTCCAGTATCAAGAATTTTTCTAAACATCTCAACACCAGTACAAACTGATTTTTTTGTATCTCTGATACCTACTATTTCAATTTCTTCACCAGTTTTAACAACACCTTGTTCAACTCTTCCTGTAACAACTGTACCTCTACCAGAAATTGAGAATACATCTTCAACAGGCATTAAAAAAGGTTTGTCTTTTGGTCTGTCAGGTTGAGGGATAAAATCATCTACAGCTTTCATAAGTTCCATGATTGCATTCTTACCAATCGCATCATCTTTACCTTCAACGGCTGCTAGTGCAGATCCTTTTATGATTGGAGTCTTATCACCTGGAAATTTATATGATGTTAATAACTCTTTAATTTCTTCCTCAACTAAGTCTATCATCTCTTTATCATCAACTTGATCAACTTTGTTTAAGAACACAACAATTGCTGGGACACCAACTTGTCTTGCTAAAAGAATATGTTCTTTTGTTTGAGGCATTGGACCATCAGCTGCGTTAACAACCAAAATTGCACCATCCATTTGTGCTGCACCAGTAATCATATTTTTTACATAGTCAGCATGACCTGGGCAGTCTACGTGCGCGTAGTGTCTTTTGTCAGTTTCGTATTCAACGTGGGCAGTTGAAATTGTAATACCTCTTTCTTTTTCTTCAGGGGCTTTATCAATCTGGTCGTAAGCTGTGAATTGAGCACCACCTTTTTCAGATAATACTTTTGTTATAGCCGCAGTTAAAGTTGTTTTACCGTGGTCTACGTGTCCAATTGTACCTATGTTACAATGTGGTTTACTCCTATTAAATTTTTCTTTCGACATTCTTTTATCCTTACTTTTCTTTTTATTTTAATAATTTGGAGCGGGTAAAGGGAATCGAACCCTTACATCCAGCTTGGAAGGCTAGCGTTCTACCATTGAACTACACCCGCAAAACCAAGTTAACACTCCAATTGTTAAAGTTTTTTTAAATGGTGGAGGGGGAAGGATTCGAACCTTCGAAGACCGAAGTCAACGGGTTTACAGCCCGCCCCATTTGACCGCTTTGGTACCCCTCCTAAAATATAGGGGAAAGCGTCCCCTTGTTCAAAAAACCTTTAAACAACAGGGGTTTTATATATTTTTATTAAACAATTGCAATATGTGAAATAATAAGAAAATACTAAAAAAATTAAGTAAAAATGCAGAAAATATGACAAATACAAACTTTTTTATTGTTGGAAAGCATCCTGTAATAGAGGCTCTGAAAAACCCTCAAAGAAAGGTTTTGAGACTATTTTTAACTGAAGAAAGTAAAAAGAATATTCATAGAATAAGTCCAAAAACAAATTTACTAAAGGACCTAAAGGTTTTTTTCAAAACAAAAAAGGAGTTAGATAAATATTGTAAAAATGAGCAAATTCTACATCAGGGATACGTTGCAGAAGTTGAGAAATTAGAGGAAAAAAATTTAAAAGAATTTATTAAAACTAAAAGCAATTTGACTTTAGCTTGCTTAGATGGTGTAACAGATCCAAGAAATATTGGATCAGTAATTAGAAGCGCTGCATCTTTTAATATTGACGGCATTATTGTTAAAGAAAGATTATTTCCTGAAAGTAGTAAAACTTTGTATAAAGCCAGCTCTGGTTCAATTGAGTATTTAAATATTTTTAAAGTTTCTAACATAAATAGTACTTTAAAATTTCTTAGAGAAAAAAATTTTTGGGTATATGGTTTCTCATCAGAGGGTAATGAAGATTTTACAAATTATGACTGGAAAGGTAATAATGTACTTTTGTTTGGATCTGAAGGATACGGTTTAAAAGAGAAAACATCAAAATACATAGATTATCCTGTTAAAATAAAAATAAATGATAAAATTGAAAGTTTGAATATAGCAAATAGCGCATCTGTCGTTTTTTTTCATATAAACAAGGCAAAAAAAAATCTTGATTAGTAATTAAATTCTTATAAAAAAAGTCTGCGCCCTTGTAGCTCAGCTGGTAGAGCAATTGATTTGTAATCAATAGGTCCGCGGTTCGAGTCCGTGCGGGGGCACCATCATTTATATTAAAGTCATCTATAAGTATTAATAAAGTGTTTCTTCTTGAAAATTTCTTGAGATGCAAAGAATTTTTAGTTAAAAAATTAATATTCTTTATTTATTGATAAAATGAAAACTGAAAAATTGAATGACAAAATAATTGTAATTTACTTATCGACTAAATACTCAAAATCTTCCGACTTAAAAAAGTTTATTAGATCTTATAAAAAATTTAAAGCTGGGTCTAAACATAAATTGTTAATTTGCTTTAAGCAATTATCAAAAAAAGAATTAACTAAAAGACTAAGATTATTAAAAT
>CACLWW010000025.1 GCA_902610755.1 uncultured Pelagibacteraceae bacterium
TGGAGATTTAATTTTAAAAAAAAATTTCAATGAATTAAGACAAATTATTTAATGAAATTTAGCAAGCCAAAATTTTGGGATAAAAGAGGTCGTATCAGTTTGTTTTCAATATTGTTACTGCCGTTTTCGCTAGTTGCTATCATTAAAAACTATTATGAAAATAATAAGATTAAAAAGAACTTTTATGATTTAAAAACAATCTGTGTCGGAAATATTTATATTGGCGGCACTGGAAAAACACCTCTTGTAATTAATTTAGCGAGTCACTTTAAAAAAAGATTTAGGACTTATATAATTAAAAAAAATTATATATCACACATAGATGAAAAGAAACTTTTAGAGTCAAAACATAAAGTAATTTTTGAAAAAACGAGAGAATTATCTATTGCTAAAGCTGAGAATGATAGAGCAGAAATGTTAATATTTGATGATGGACTACAAGAAAAAAAGATAAATTATGATTTGAAAATAGTTTGTTTTAACTCTCTTAAGTTGGATGGAAATGGACTAGTTATACCTGCAGGTCCATTGCGAGAAAGGTTAAATAGTATAAAAAATTATGACGTTGTTCTTATTAATGGAGACCTAAATAAGGAGTCAAAAAATTTTATAAATAAAGTAAAAATGATTAATCCATATATAAAAATTTTTACAGGAAAATACGTACCAAAGAATCACTCTAAGTTTAAAAAAAAAAAGTTTATTATATTTAGTGGCATAGGTAATCCTCACACTTTTTCTGATACCCTTAAGAGTTTAAAAATTAAATTTTACGGGTATGAAAAATTTCCAGATCACTACGATTATAAGGAAGTAGATTTACAGAGATTAAAAAGTTTAGCAAAGTTAAGAAATTGTGAATTATTAACAACTGAGAAGGATTATTTTAGGATAAAAAAATCTTTTCGGAAAAATATAAATTTTTTAAAAGTTGAATTACTAGTAGATCAAGAAAAACAATTCTATAAATATTTGAATGAGAGATTATGAAATCAATAAGATATTTCTTTGAATATATTTTAATTTCTATTTTTTTTAGTTTATTTAAACTGTTAGGTTATAGGATTGCATCGGAGTTCGGTTGCTTTCTTGGAAAAACATTTGGACCTTTTTTAAGATCAAAAAAAATAATTAAAAGTAATTTAATTAAATTTGATGATACTTTAACCCCTGAAAAAATATCAAAGATTTCAAAAGAAATGTGGGGTAATTATGGAAGAATATTATCTGAATATCCTTATATTCCTAATTTTAGAAATGGGGACTTAGATAAATATATTAAAATTGAAAATAAAGAAAAATTAGAAGAGATTAAAAAAGGTCAGCCAGTTGTATTCATTTCAGCTCACTTCAGCAATTTTGAGTTAATGGCTATGGCTATTGAAAAAGCAGGAGTAAGTTTGTCTGCAATTTATAGGCCGTTAAATAACAGAATGGTTAATTCAATTATGGAGCCGCTTCGTAAAAAATATATTTGTAAGAATCAAATAAAAAAAGGGATAAATGGAGTAAGAGAGTCCTTAAAGTTTTTTAAACAAGGTGTAAGTATTGCAATTATGATAGATCAAAGAGTGAGTGAGGGTGAAAAGATTAATTTTTTTAGTCATCCGGCCTTCACAACAACTATTCCTGCACAATTTGTCAAAAAATTTGGATGTAAAATTCAACCGGTTCATATTGAGAGATATGACAAAATTAACTTTAAGATCACTTTTGATGAACAAATGATCTTTGGGGAGAATGCCGACAGCACTTCGATAAGTCTTAAACTCAATCAATGGTTGGAGAAAAAAATTAGAAAAAATCCCTCTCAGTGGATATGGACGCATGATAGATGGAAATAGTTTATTATTTATTTTTCTCTTCTCTTTTTAATTGAGCTTCTTTATATGAGAAATATGCTTCTTGAAGTTCCACATTCCAATAGTTCAGATTTTGTAGATATATTTTCTGCTTAGTAACGGCGCAAATAACATGGTCGCCTGGCTCAATTATTTCAAACTTATTTGGCAAGTATTTTAATTTAGCTAATTTATTTTTCATTTTTAAGTTATAAGATCATTATAGATGAATGTAGGAATTATTGGAAGTGGTGGAAGAGAGCATGCAATTTGTTATATGCTTAATAAATCAAAAAAAGTATCAGAAATTTTTTGTTTTCCAGGTAACGCGGGTACAGGTATGATTGCTCAAAATATCAGTTTAAATCCTGATAACTTTCATGAGCTGGAAAAATACTGCTTAGAAAAAAAAATAAAAATGTTAGTTGTTGGACCAGAAAAACCTTTGGTAAATGGAATTGTAAATCACTTTAAAGACAAATCGATAAGAGTTTTTGGCCCAGATAAGATTTCTTCAAAACTCGAAGGTTCAAAAATTTTTACAAAAAAAATTTGTAAAAAAAAAAATATTCCTACTTCAAAGTTCAAAATTTGCGAAAATTTAAATGAAACAATAGACTTTCTAGAGAATAGTAATTTTCCTCTCGTCATAAAAGCTGACGGACTAGCATCAGGAAAAGGTGTTTATATATGTAAAGATTTCAATGAAGCAAAAATCGCTTCTGAAGAAATTTTTAACGGAAAATTTGGCGTTGCTGAACAAATTTTAATTGAAGAATTTTTAGATGGTGAGGAAATGAGTTATTTCATAGTGACTGATGGAAAAAATTATAAATTTTTTGGTTCAGCTCAAGACCACAAAAGAGTCGATGAAGGTGATAAGGGTAAAAATACGGGAGGTATGGGTTGTTACTCGCCTTCGAGACTTTTAAATGATGATCTGGAATTTAAAATAAAAACAAAAATAATTGAACCTACTTTAAGTGCAATTAATGAGTTTGGTGGAAATTATAAAGGTTTTCTATATGTCGGTCTAATGATCAAAAATGGTGAACCATTTTTAATAGAGTTCAATGTGAGAATGGGAGATCCTGAGTGCCAAACTATATTACCTACTCTTAATACAGATTTAATAGATATATTTACATCATGCTGTGACGGCACATTAAAACAGTTAGAGATAAATTTTTCTAAGTCAAAAAGTATTTGTGTTGTTTTGTGTTCAAAAGGGTACCCAGAAAAATTTGAGAAAAATATAGAAATTAAAAACTTGGATCAACTTAAGCTACTAGAAAACGAAAACATTTTCCATGCTGGCACATTAAAAACAAAAACTGGCATAGTTTCAAATGGTGGGAGAGTATTAAACTTTGTTTCAACTTCAGATGACTTTTTAAAAAGTAGAATCAGAGTTATAAATTTGATTAAGAAATTAAATTGGAAGAACGGTTACTATAGAAGAGATATTGGACATAAAGTAATAAAAATATGAGAATAATTTCAGGTTCAAGTAAGGGTAAAAAACTAATTATGTCCAATGATAAAACAACTAGGCCTCTAAAAGATATGGCTAAAGAGTCTATTTTTAATATTCTAACTCACGCCAATTATATTAAGTTTCGTCTCAAAAATAGTGAAGTTTTAGATTTATTTTCAGGAATTGGTTCATTTGGATTAGAATGTATATCAAGAGGTTCCAAGTTTGTATTTTTCCTTGAAAATTATCCTCCAGTTTTAGAAATTTTAAAAAATAATATTTCAAATTTAAAATACGAAAACAAATCAAAAGTAATAAACTTCGATGCATTTAAAATAAATAACAATCTTTTTCAAAAAGATCAAAAATTTCAAATAATTTTTTGTGATCCGCCTTTCAAAGAAAAGAAAATTAAACTATTGATAGATAATATTATTGAAATGGACATATTGAAAAAAAATGGAATAATTATTGTTCATAGAAAAAAAGGTGATTTAGATGTGTATCCTAATAAATTTGAAATAATTGATAGAAAAAATTATGGCTTATCAACCTTTATTTTTGGGAAAAAAACTAACTAAGTTTTTTTTTGTTTCTTTTTTAATTGACTCAACTGCTGGCTGGTCAAATGGATTTACTTTCATTAATTTTCCTAACAAAATTGTTTCTAACATGAAATAAGTAAAAATTATTCCTAAACTTTCTTCATCTTTTTTTATTATCTCAAAGTTTCTAAATTTCAGACCTTGCTTTTTAAAAACTTTTTTTACCGCATCCCTCTGTGCAGTCATAACTGATTTTATACTTTTACCTTTTAAAAAGTGATAGCCTGGGAGTAAATTTTTGTTTTTTATTTTTTGTGACTTATGGTCGATAGTATCAAAGATTGTGAAAAAATTATTTTTGTTTCCATCTAAATATAGCTGCATTAAACTATGATTATCTTTTGGTAATTTTGAAATAATTGGAAAGAAGCCTTTTCCCTTTTTACCTAAACTCTCTGATAACAATTGCTGATACCATTCAAGTAAACTAATTGAGCTTTTATCAAAATTGAGTATTACCGAATTAGTTTTTCCAGATGAGTAAAGTTCATGCATCATGTCAACATTATTAATCAATGTGTTTATAAAATTTTTGTTTTTTATCAGATTATCAAACTTTTTAAATTTTTTACTTTTTAAGCCTAAAAGTTCAGCTGGCAACATTCCGACTTCAGATAAAACTGAATATCTTCCACCTACAAAATTTCGATGTTCAATAATTTCTGATCTTAATTTTAAAGCTAAATCCCTCAAGTAACTTCTTTTATTTTCAGTTATAAATAATTTTTTGCTTTTAGAGAAAATATTCTGGTTAACAATTGTCTCTAAGGTTGAGCCTGATTTTGAAATCACAATATCTAAGTTTTTACTTTTAGCTATTCTTGGGACTGTAATATTAAGATCATCGTAAAAATAGACGTTTTTTCTAATCTTAAACTTTAAAAAATCATAAATAGCTTTTATACATAAAGATGAACCACCTAGTCCAAAAACACTTATTGATTTATACTTTTTAAGTTTAGTAATTTTTTTTTTATCAAAGGAGTACTTGTAATTATTTGAAAAGGTTTCAATTACCTTATAGCTAGTATCTTTTTTTTGTATAATTTCTGAGATTAGTCTTTTTATCTTTTTATTTTTTTTACTTTTAAAATCAAAACAAGTTATCTTTATTTTTTTAGAAAACATTAATCTTTGATTTTTTCTAAAACAAAACTTTCTGTATCACTTGAAGATGATGACTCTACAACCTCCTCATTATCTTTAATTGAGCTCAAAAGATCTTCAATTTCATTTTCAATATTCTCAATTTGGGTAGTATCAGCTACATCTTTTGGTGTGGGAAGATCATTAAAATTTGGTGGCAAGACTAGAGGATTTTTTTTTATGACAAGAAATTCATCACTATTTTCATATTTTTTTCCTGATAAAGCATTTTTAACATTTTGACACGAGCAAAGAAAAAATAATATAATCATAAATAAATATTTTTTATTCATCTGTTCCTTTTTTAAATAATAGTTCAGCTAAAATAAGGCAAATAACACCAGTAGTTATAAAGATATCAGCTATATTAAATATAAACCAGTGAAAATTACCTATGTGAAAATCAATGAAATCCGGTACTGATCTATAGTAAAGTCTATCGAAAAGGTTTCCAAATGACCCTCCCAGAATTAATAAAAAAAAATATTTTCTGTAATCTTTAGTAACAATAACTAAATAGATAATAATTAAATTTATTAGCACAATTAATACAGTGAATAAATTATAAGTAAATTCATTTGAAAGTGAAAATAATCCAAAAGCAATTCCTGAGTTCCAAACTAAATATGAGTTTAAAAATGAAGTTAAATATATTTCTGAAATATTAGTTTTTTCAGCAAGATTTATTACGTAGATTTTAGAAAATCTATCTAAGCAAAATAGAATTAATACAAATATGGAGTTAAGCAAAAATTTATACACTTTTAATCTTATTAGAACACGAATGTCTTTCGCACCCATTTTTATTTATTTTCCAACAAACTGGACATTTTTGTCCCTTTGCTTTAA
>CACLWW010000026.1 GCA_902610755.1 uncultured Pelagibacteraceae bacterium
ATTTCTGTTTCAACAGCTGATGCTGAAATTTTTCTAAAGGCGTATTTTAAAAAATTCCCTGAGATAAAAGACTACATGTCGTCCACAATAAAACATTGTAGAAGGAGTGGATTTGTTAACAATATTTTTGGGAGAAAAACACACATTATAGGTATCAATGATAAGAATTTTAATATTAGAAACTTTCAAGAAAGGGCAGCGATTAACGCACCAATACAAGGATCAGCATCAGAATTAATGCGAATAGCGATGATAAGAATTTTTAATAAACTTAATGACGATGCAAAATTTAAAACAAAATTATTATTGCAAATTCACGATGAACTAATATTTGAAATACCTAATAACGAACTAGATAGAATCAAAAAACTAATTAAAACAGAAATGACCAGTGTTAAATCAAGTGAGCATCACACTTTCTCCATACCTATTCTAGTAGATGTAAATATTGGGGATAATTGGGGTATGTTGCATTAAATATTAGTGTATTGTCTAAATTGGGACAATTTAGTATTTTTATATTAGGCTATGACACAAACAATTGCACTAATAGATGATGACAGAAATATTCTTACCAGCTTAAGTATTGCCTTAGAAAAAGAAGGTTTTAAAGTCCAAACTTATTTAGATGGAGAGAGTGCGCTTATAGGATTGACAAGAACACCTCCAGACTTAGCAATTGTTGATATTAAAATGCCTAAAATGGATGGTGAAGAGTTGCTTAAAAAATTAAGAAAAAAAAGTTCTTTACCAGTAATTTTTTTAACCTCAAAAGATGAGGAAGTAGATGAACTTTTAGGTTTAAAGTTAGGAGCAGATGACTTTGTAAAAAAATCTGGTGGTTTTTCAATAAAAGTTTTAGTTGAGAGAATTAGGGTCCAACTTAGAAAGAAAAATATTAGTGTAGATGATAGTAAAAACATTATTACTCATGGAAAACTCAAATTAGATCCCTCACAACTTGAGTGTGAATGGGACGGAAAACAGTTGCCAGATAAATTGACAACAACAGAATTTTTAATCGTTCAAGAACTTGCTAAAAGACCCGGAATAATTAAAGAGAGAGCACAATTGATGGATATTGCTTATAGAGAAGATACTGATATCGAAGATAGAACTATTGATAGTCACGTTAAAAGAATTAGAAAAAAATTTAAAAAAATTGATTCGAGTTTTTCCGCAATAGAAACAAGGTATGGAAGTGGCTATAGGTGGAATGTTAATTAATGTTTTCTTCACTCATCAAAAACCTCTCTATTCTTAAAAAATTTTTATTCATCAATCTTTTAATCTTTATATTTATTGGTACATTAACCATAATCTACCTTAATTACGTTCAACCAAACTTAATTAAAAAAAAAACTTCTCTCCAAATTGAAGTTATAAATAATACAATTAATAATCTTAATAGACTAAATATTGAATTTGAAAAAAACGAGGTAAAAAAATTTTTATTATCGACAAGATTTTTATTTCAAAATCTTGATAGGGTTATTTTTTTTAATGAGTCATTCGAGATTTTAGCAGACACAGATACACTCGATCTTGACCCAAGATCCTTTTCATCAAGAATTGAAATAGTTGAATTTGATTTACAAAATAATCAAGATAAAGAAAAATCTACAGATGAATTAATTAATTCTGAAAAAAAGAGTGAATTTGAAGAAACACTTCAGGAATATTCAATATCTGATGATTATGGTAAGCCTGTTACTTTTACAAATGAAACTTATAATAAATTTAAATTATCAACGATAAAGAATGTTTTGATTGATGATGAAAATGTAGGGTATATTCTGATATCTCAAAATGCCAATGATGTTAAAACAGCAATCAATGAAAGAAAAACTTTTGTAATTCGTACAGCAATACTAATCGCAGTTGTAATCTTTATTTTTTCATTGGTGTTAAATAGATATTTTTTAAAACCAATTAAAAATCTCGTTAATTACACTGAAAATATTAAAGAAAAGAGTAAAAAGAAAATAGATATTAAAAGTTTAATAAAACGAAATGATGAACTGGGAACTTTGTCATTATCTCTAGATGAAATGACAAATGAATTACAAAAACGAGTAAACACAGCTGAAAACTTCTCCACAGATTTAGTCCATGAAATTAGAAATCCTTTAGCTTCACTTAAAAGTGCATCTGAATTATTAGAAGTTACTAACAGCAACCCTGAAAAGGAAAAATTAACAAAAATTTTGACTCACGATGTAGAGAGAATTGAAAGATTAATAACTGATTATTCCCAGATGCTTAAAGATGAAGTTGCGATCACAAGGGAAAGCATGAAAATTTTAGACTTAAAAAAAATTGCTGACTCAGTTGTTGATGACTTTAATGCCATATACAATTCAAAACGGGGTATTAATATAGATTTACAGTTTAAAAATTCTGGCGAAAAATTTAATATTAAAGGTATTGAAAATAGGATTGAACAAGTCTTAGCAAACCTTCTAGAAAATTCTATTTCATTTAGCAAAGATAATCAGAATATTGTAGTCAAACTCTCTCAGAAAAAAGATGGAAAAATTTCTCTCAGTGTAATTGATGAAGGAATTGGGTTTAAAGAAAAAAATACGGATAAGATTTTTAAAAGATTTTATAGCAACAGACCGGATAAATTTGGTGAACACTCTGGATTAGGATTGAATATTGTTAAAAATCTAGTTGATCTTCATGGAGGTCAAGTAATCGCATCCAATAATGTTAATAAAAAGGGAGCAAAAGTAGAAATTATTTTTCCAAAATTAAATTGATATATTGAATAAATTATCCTTTAATGTAAAAGATTTGCAAAAATGAGTGATTATAAAGTAAAAGACATAAACCTAGCTGAGTTCGGTAGAAAAGAAATCTCTCTTGCAGAGAGTGAAATGCCTGGACTTATGGCATTAAGAAAAGAATACAAAGGAAAGTCTCCTTTAAAAGGAGCCAGAATTTTAGGTTGTCTGCACATGACAATTCAAACCGCTGTGCTTATTGAGACATTAGTAGCTCTTGGTGCAGAGTGTAGATGGTCATCATGCAATATTTTTTCAACACAAGATCATGCGGCTGCAGCGATAGCAAAAGCTGGAATACCCGTGTTTGCTTGGAAAGGTGAAACAGAAGAAGAGTATTGGTGGTGTGTGAAGCAAACAATCGAGGGTAAAAAAGATTGGAAACCAAACATGATTTTAGATGATGGTGGTGATTTAACAGCTCTAATGCATAAAGATTATAAACATTTAATGAAAGATATTAAGGGTCTGTCAGAAGAGACAACGACAGGTGTTTTAGCATTAAAAAAGATGGAGAGCGAAGGGACATTATTAGTGCCAGCCATAAATGTTAATGACTCAGTAACAAAATCAAAATTTGATAATTTATATGGGTGCAGGGAAAGTTTAGTCGACGGAATTAAAAGAGCTACAGATGTGATGATGTCAGGCAAAGTGGCAATTGTTGCAGGATTTGGTGATGTGGGCAAAGGTAGCGCAGCATCATTGAGGCAATCTGGAGCAAGAGTTATGATCACTGAAACTGATCCAATATGCGCCTTACAAGCAGCGATGGAAGGTTATGAAGTGGTCTTAATGGATGAAATGATTAAAGAGGCAGACATAGTGGTAACCGCGACTGGCAATAAAGATATTATAACAGCAGATCACATGAGAGAAATGAAGGATAGAGCGATACTATGTAACATTGGACACTTTGATAATGAAATTCAGGTTGAAGCACTAAAAAATTATAAATGGGATGAAATCAAACCACAAGTGCACGAAATAGAATTACCAAGCAAAAAAAGGATTATTCTTTTAGCTGAAGGCAGACTTGTTAATCTTGGATGTGCAACAGGTCACCCAAGTTTTGTAATGAGTGCATCTTTTACAAATCAAGTAACTGCTCAAATAGAACTTTGGAATAATTCTTCTAAATATGAAAAAAAGGTTTATGTTTTACCAAAACATCTTGATGAAAAAGTAGCTATGTTACACTTAGATAAGGTGGGCGCAAAGTTAACAAAACTGTCAAAAGAACAGGCTGATTACATAAGCGTAAAACAAGAAGGACCATATAAGCCAGATGCTTACCGCTACTAATCGTAGCAATATAAAAATTTCTAGAGAAATTGAGTTAAAAAAATTTTCTGAGAAAACTTCAAAATTTATTAAAAAATTTAAAACAATTTTTTTATACGGTGAACTTGGAGTTGGTAAAACTACATTTGTTAAATATTTAATCAACAATTTACAAAAAAAGGAAAAAACCAGGATTACAGAAATACCTAGCCCAACATTTAATATAGTTTATGAGTACCGTATCAAAAAAAAAAGAATACAACATTTTGACTTGTATAGATTAAAAAAAAAGAAAGAATGTCTAAATATAGGTCTTTTTGAGGATGACGACGTGATTTCAATTATTGAATGGCCAGAAAAAGTTCACTTTAAACCAAAAAAAAGGATAGAAATTTATTTCAAATATTTTGATAATTATAATTCGAGGCTATTAAAAATTAAATTTTTTGGAAAAAATGAAGCTTAACAATAAAAAAGTAACTAAATTGGAAGGGGATGCTTCAGAACGAGAATTTTATAGATCAAAAAATTCTATAATAATTTTTTCTAAAAAAAATAAAAAAAAAAATTTATTAATCTATGATGCAATAAATAGAATACTTAATTCAAACGGTATTAAAGCACCAAGATTATTAAAAAACAATTACAAAAAAAATTTAATAGAAGTGAACGATTTGGGAGATGTAACACTGCTCAAACTTCTCAAAAATAGAAAAAACAAAAAAAAAATTTTTATGAAAGTATTAGATTTATTATTTAAAGTTCAAAAAATAAAAAAATTCTATAGTAAAGATTTTACAGGTAGGAAATATAAGATGATAAAGTATTCAAAAGATAAACTCTTAAAAGAATCTTATTTATTTAATGATTGGTATCTACCTAGAAAATTAAGTAAGAAAAAATTGATTAAACTAAAAAAAAAATTCAAGAACATTTTTTTAAGATTATCAAAGGCAATTAAATTACCTGATGATGTTTTTGTCCATAGAGACTTTCATGTTTCAAATATAATGCTTAAGCAAAAAAAATTTCATTTAATAGATAGTCAAGATGCAGTCATTGGAAACCCAGCTTATGATCTTGCTTCATTAATTGATGATGTAAGACTTAAAACCTCAAATAGTTTAAAAGAAGAAATGTTCAATCATTTTACAAAAAAATATTTAAATAAAGATCTTAAAAAATTTGAAAATGATTTTTTAATTTTATCTGTATTAAGAAATTTTAAGATTCTTGGAATTTTTTCAAGACTTGCAAAAAGAGATGATAAAAATAGATATCTTAAATATATTCCTTATACATGGAGTCTTATTAAATTTAGAAGTAAAAATGGAAAAGTATTTGATGAGTTAAGGTTAATTTTAAATAACAGTAAATTAATATAAAGTTTAATTGTATGAAAAAAATTGAAGTTGCATTGATATTAGGTGCTGGTTTTGGAAAAAGATTATCTCCAATTACAAACGAAATTCCAAAACCTCTTGTT
>CACLWW010000027.1 GCA_902610755.1 uncultured Pelagibacteraceae bacterium
ATACCAAGAGATTTGAAAGGTAATTCATTTGATCTAAAACAATCAGAATACTTTGGCATTACAAAGTTAAAATCAAGTAAAAATTATTTCAAACCCAATAACGATTTAACAAAAAATTATTGGTTTAAACTTGATGATATAGATTTAAAAAAATATACTGGTAAAACATTTTCACCTTTTATAATTTTTATTCAAAATGGAGAACAAACAAACTCTTTTCCAATACCAAAAAAAATTTCATCAGATCTGCCTAATAATCACCTTAAATACTCTTTAACATGGTTTTCGATAGCGATATCAATTCTTTTGATATATCTATATTTTAGAAAAAAGAATTATTAATGGAATATATAAGTACAAGAGGTGATAATAAAAAATTTTCCTTCAGTGAAGTATTTCTTAAAGGTCTTGCTGATGATGGGGGCCTTTTTATACCGTTGAATATCAAAAAATTTGATGAGAGCAAAATGAATTCTCTTAAAAAATTAAATTATATAGATCTAGCTACCGAAATTATTTATTTATACACCGGTGATTTTTTAAGCAAAAAAGAATTAAATGAAATTGTTAAAAAGTCATATTCTAACTTTAGAGAAAAGGATGTTGTCAAAATAGTTGAGTTAAATCAATTAAAAATCTTGGAATTATTTCATGGACCCACTCTAGCTTTTAAAGATATTGCAATGCAGTTAATTGGAAATATGTATGAGCATCTTTTAAAATCAAATAATGAAACTATAAATATAGTTGTTGCAACATCCGGAGATACTGGTGCAGCAGCCATTGATGCAATTAAAGGAAAATCTAATTTAAATATATTTGTTTTACATCCAAATAATAGAATTTCCTCTGTTCAAAGAAAAATTATGACTACAGTAGATGAAAAAAATGTTTTTAATATTGCAATTGATGGAAACTTTGATGATTGTCAAAATATTGTAAAACAAATGTTTTCTGATCTTGAGTTCTCAAAATCTATAAATATGTCAGGGGTAAACTCAATAAATTGGGCGAGAATAATTGCTCAAGCGGTATATTATTTTTATGCACATTTTAAATTAGAAAAAGACAATATCTCATTTTCAGTTCCAACAGGAAATTTTGGAGATGTCTTTGCAGGATATCTTGCAAAAAAAATGGGATTACCAATTGATAAATTAATTGTTGCAACAAATGAAAACGATATTTTACATAGAGCCATTACAAAAGGAGATTATATTTCTAAAGAAGTAAGAGAAACATTATCCCCTAGTATGGATATCCAATTAGCAAGTAACTTTGAAAGATTAATTTACTACGTGAATAATTCCAATTCTGAAAAAACAGCAGAAATTATGAAAAAAGTGAAGAAGAATTCTTATCAAATTGAAAAGAGAGATTTAGATATAATTCAAAAAGATTTTTTATCAGAAAGCTGCAATGAAAAAGAGACTCTAGGAATTATTAAGAAAAATTACGAGGAAAATGGTGTGGTTTTAGATCCACATACAGCCATTGGAGTGGGTGCTGCACAAAAATTATCTTTGAATGATTGTGTAGTTTTATCAACTGCACATCCGTGTAAATTTCCAGACGCCACAAACAACGCGATTAATAAACATGAAAAACTACCAGAAGAACTTCAGCACGTACTTAATAAAAATGAGAATTTTCAAGTACTAAAGAATAGTACGGATGAAGTAAAAAAATTTATTAAAAGTAAAATTTTATAAGTTTGCAGCTTCTCTAGCAATTAAATCAACTTCATTGTTTAACTCGTCAGTTGAGTGCGCTTTTACCCAATTCCAACTTATTTCAAATTCATTGGCTAAAATATCCAGCTCTGTCCAAAGATCTTTATTTTTAACTTCTTGCTTATTTGCGGTTTTCCATCCATTTTTTTTCCAGTTATAAATCCACTCTGTAATTCCTGACTTTACATACTTGGAGTCCGTAAAAATTTGAACTTTACTTCCTTTGGGAATTTTTTTTAATGCTTCAATAGGAGCTAGCAACTCCATTTGATTATTTGTAGTATTCTTTTTACTTCCTTTAATATTAGTTTTTTGTCCATTATTTATAATTATTGCTGCCCATCCACCATTGCCAGGATTTTCTAAACAGGATCCGTCAGTATAAATTTTAATCATTTAAGTATTCCTCAAATTTTTCTATAGAGTCATGAAACCTAAGTTTTTGTATATATTCTGATGGATCCTTTTTTTTTATTAAAATATTTTTAGGAGTATTTAAGTAATCATACGCTCTTGTAGCCAGATATCTTAAGGCAGATCCTTTACAAAGAATTTTCATACTCCTTTTTTCCTCTGGTTTAAGTTTTCTTATACTTTCATAACCCTTGAAAAGTTTAGAAGCTTTTTTCTTATTAAACTTAAATTTATTTTTTGTTTTATTAAAACAAAGAGAATTTATACAAATAGCAAGTTCATAAGCTTGAAAATCATAAGCTGAAAAATAAAAATCAATAAACCCCCCGAATTTTCCCTTGTGAAAAAAAATATTGTCAATGAATAAGTCACCATGAATTACACTACTTGGTATTCCTTTTGGCCATTTTTTGCTGATATCACGAAAACTTTCTTTCATTTCTTCTTTAAGATTTTTAGGTAACTTCGAATTTTTTAAGTTAATTTTATTTATAAGACTATTTATTTTGAGGGGTGAAAAGCTATTTTTTCTTTTAAGTTTTATCTTTGTTAATTTTTTATGCATTAAACCAATTTTTTTTCCAATGACTAATAAATCTTTTTCCAAGAGCTTTTTTTTATCTTTACCCTCTAAGAAGGAAACTAGACAAGCTTTTTTTCTTTTTAAATTAAATATGTATTTTCCAAATTTATTTTTGATTGGAGATGGGCATTTAATACCTTTTTTTGAAAGTACATCCATCAACTTCATAAAGTAGGGCAAATCCTTATTATTAACTCTACTTTCAAAAATCGTTAAGACGTATTTTTTATTTTTTGTGGCAACAGTATAATTTGTATTCTCTATTCCTTTTTTAATACCCTTAAAGCTTATGATTTTTTTAAATCCAAAAATATTTTGGACATTAAAAATGTCAGCTTGATTTAACTTTGTAAATACAGCCATTAATTAAGTTTTCCTGGAACTTTAAAAGTTACATTTTCTTTTACTATTTCGACTTCTTGAATTTCAACATTAAAATTTTCTTTAATTTTTTCTATAAAATTTTGAACTAAAATCTCAGGTGCCGATGCACCTGATGAAATACCTATACTATTACATTGAGAAATTTTTTCTATTGGAACAGAGCTTTCAGAATGTATTAATTCTGAATAATCACATCCTGCCTTATTAGCTACCTCAACGAGTCTTTTTGAATTAGAAGAATTCCTACTTCCAATCACAAAGAACATATCACACTTTGATGCAATCTGTTTAACAGCTGTTTGTCTATTAGTCGTGGCATAACAGATATCTTCTTTATTTGGTTCTTTAATTTGTGGAAATTTTTTCTTTAAAGCATCAATCATATCTTTTGTATCATCAACAGAAAGAGTTGTTTGAGTTACAAAAGCTAATTTTTTATTTGACGGAATATCAATATCCTCAACATCATCAATTGTTTCAACTAATTCTATTGACCCCTCTGGAATTTGACCCATAGTACCAATTACTTCAGGATGATTTTCGTGACCAATTAAAAAGATATGGAAACCCGCTTTATTTAAATTTTCAGCTTCTCTATGTACTTTAGAAACCAAAGGACAAGTAGCATCTATATATTCCATTTTTAAATCTTGAGCTTCTTTTGGAACTTTTTTTGGAACTCCATGAGCTGAAAAAATTACTGGTCTAGTTTTGTCCTTAATTTCACTAATTTCTTCTACAAATATTGCACCAATTTTTTTTAAATTTTCGACTACATGCTTATTGTGAACTATCTCATGTCGCACATAAACTGGTGACCCAAATTTATTTATGCTTTTTTTTACAATTTCTATTGCTCGATCAACTCCAGCACAAAACCCTCTTGGAGCAGCTAAATATATTTTTAAATCTTTATTTTTCATTTTTTTCAATAAGATACTCCAATAATATATGCGGAAAGGTCAAAGACGCCAAACCTATAAATATTACTTTTAAAATTGCATCGTCAAAAACATAAAATTTAGCTAAAAAATAGAGACTTATTATAAATAGTAATAAAGTCATTAATGTAAGCGGTAATGCTTTTCTTATAAACTTATAAAAACCAACTTTAAAATCATTACTATCAATTTCATATATTAGAGAAAGAGAATGTCTTACAGAGTGTAAAAAACAAAAATAAATTGTGAAAGCAATTAATGGAGAGAGAAAAACATTAAGCAATATAATATTTGTCCAATCTGCAATTAAGAATCCACCATTGTTAGATTGAACTGTTATAATAATGTTTGCAATAAAACTAAGAAATATCATAAGTATTAAAAATTTACTGCTTAAAAAACCCAAGTCTAAGTTTAAGATTTGAAAAATTTCATTGGTCTTTTCATTATGAAATAGAAGGGGTGCAATAATAATTACACTTCCTTTAAACAAATATAGAAAATCGTAAACTAAACTTTTTATGTTTTGTTCTACGCAACTATCCTCTTTTCCAAAATGATATGAAGCAACCATTAAAAAAATTATTAAAACAATTTCTGGAACTATCATCCAATTAAAAATTACTATCATCGAGACAGCTATATAAGCTAAGTAAAAGTACGACTTATTTTCCACTTTATAGATTTTCATTAATTTATAACCTTTTAGGTGATCAAGAGCTCCATGAGAAACACCTATGATAGATATTAAGAAGAAACAGATGATAGTTTGATATTGAAATTCTATTTGATTATTTTCAAAATATTTCGAAATTGAAATTAAAAAAATAATATTGAATAGAAGTAAAAAAAAAGAATATTTTTTATTTATTTTATATAAATCCATTAATTGAATAAAGCCTTTATAAAAGGCCACTTTGGCATTTTTGATATTATTGATAAGTCTTGAAAAATATTACTTTTATTAGAGAGAAATT
>CACLWW010000028.1 GCA_902610755.1 uncultured Pelagibacteraceae bacterium
GGCCTAAGTTTACGGATTTTACATATCTTTCTACACAATCATCATAAATAAACTTTCCAAATAATTTTTTTTCAAATCTCTGGTAAAGACTGTCTAATGCTAAATAAGGATTAACTGTAGTAGCTCCAACTCCTATAAGAGTTGCAAAAGAGTGGGTATCTAGCGCTTCACCCGTTTGAGCATTAATTGAAACATAGCCTCTTAACTTTAATTTGATTAAATGCGTATGAACAGCACCAATACATAGGAGCATAGGAATTGGGTACTTATCCTTAGAAACTTCTTTATCGCTTAAAATTAGTTGCGTTACCCCTTGTCTTACTAAAACTTCAGCCTCTTTTTTTAATCTTTCGAGTGAAGATTCTATATTTTCTTCATTAGTAAAAGTGCAATCTAAAACTTGATTATTTTTGTCAAAAAAAGAAACAAATTTTTCAAACTGTTTGTTTGATAGAATTGGACTATTTAGTACATAAATATTTTCTTCAGTAAGGTTATTAAAATCTAAAATATTACCAAGATTTCCAAACCTTGTTTTTAAACTCATAACCTTATTTTCTCTTAATGAGTCGATTGGCGGGTTTGTTACCTGACTAAAATTCTGTCTAAAAAAATGATACAAGGGTCTATATTTGTTAGACAAAACTGCTAGAGGTGTATCATCACCCATTGATCCAGTCGCCTCTTTTGCATCCTCTGCCATTGGATGAAGTATCAACTCAAGGTCTTCTAGACTGTATCCAAAACAATGTTGAAGTTTTCTTAATTGATCACCTTTAAATAAATTTGTCTCATTTTTGATCGGGAATTTTTTGTCTAAATCAATAATCTGGTTATTAAAATGTTTGTATTCTTTTGCTAAGTAGTTTTTTATATCTTTATTTTTAAATATCTTCCCTTTTTCTATTCTTACCCCTAAAATTTCACCAGGACCTAGTCTTCCTTTTGAAACTATCTTTTTTTCATTAAGTTCAATCATTCCAGTTTCTGATCCAGCAAAAAGTAAATTATCCTTTGTGATTGTGTATCTCATAGGTCTAAGACCATTTCTGTCTGTAGCAACTATCACCCATTCATTATCTGTGGCAGCAATAGCTGCAGGACCATCCCATGGTTCCATTGTGCTATTAAGAAAGTTAAATAATTTTTGATGTTCAGCTGGTAGCACTTTACTTTTCTTAGACCAAGCGTCAGGTATTAACATTAATTTTGCTAAAGGCGCAGGTTGACCAGAAATATTGAGTAATTCAAAAACATTATCTAATGATGCTGAATCTGAATTTCCGCTTGGGATCACTGGTTTTAAGTTCTCCATATCCTCAAAAACTGGGCTGAACATTTCTTCTTCATGAACCTTCATCCAATTTATGTTACCTTTTAGGGTATTTATTTCTCCATTATGTGCTAGAGCTCTGAATGGTTGTGCCAGATCCCAGCTTGGTGCGGTATTGGTCGAAAATCTCTGATGAAAAATTGCATATCTTGATACAAATCTTGGATCTTTAAGATCTAAATAAAAATCAGACAAGGACTCAGCAAGGAACATTCCCTTGTAAATGATTGATTTAGAGCTAAATGAGCATATGTAAAATTCATTAAGGTTTTCTTGAAGTATTTTTTTTTCAATCTTTCTTCTAGCTTCATAAAGTTTTATTTCTAGTGACTTACCCTTTTCATTTTTATCATTATATTTAAACAAGACTTGTGTAATTTCTGGTCTATTTAAATCTGCCTTTTCTCCTAGAACAGAAGGGTTAACAGGTACCTGTCTCCATCCATAGATGTTAAAATTACTTTTTGTTAACTCACTTTCAACAATAGTTCTGCAAGCTTCTTGAGCGCCATAATTATTTCTTGGAAGAAACAACATTCCCACACAAACTTCTGAGTTATCATGTTTATGACCTGTAGCTTCAATTTTTTCGATAAAAAAATCTGAAGCAATTTCTATATGGATACCAGCACCATCACCTGTTTTTCCATCAGCATCAATTGCTCCTCGATGCCAAACAGCTTTTAATGCTTCAATTCCGTATTCAACAACTTGTCTTGATTTTTTTCCATCTGTAGATGACACCAAACCAACTCCACAAGCATCATGTTCCATATTTTCGCTGTAAATATGATTTGATTTTAATAATTCTAAGTTTTCTTTTCTTCTTAATTTTTCTAACTTTAGATTTATCTTTTTCTTACTCACGGTTAGGCTACCTTTCTCTTAGAGTCCTTTAAATCTTTCAAATATTTATGAATACTTTCTGCAACATCTCTTCCATCTTTTATAGCCCAAACAACCAATGAAGCTCCACGAACTATATCGCCAGCAGCAAATACACCTTTTACACTTGTCTCCATAGTGTCAAAATCAATTTTTATTGTACCCCATCTTGAAACTTGTAATTTGTTTTCACCAAATAAAACTGGTAAATCTTCGGGGTCGAAGCCTAATGATTTAATAACCATGTCAGCTTTCAATTCGAAATCAGAGTTTTCTTGAATAATAGGTTTTCTTCTTCCACTTTCATCAGGATCTCCAAGTTTAATTTTATCTACAGAAACTTTTTCTATTTTGTTTTTACCTAAAAACTTTTTTGGACTAGATAACCAAACAAATTCAACACCCTCTTCCTCAGCGTTTGCAACTTCTCTTGATGAACCTGGCATGTTTTCTTTATCTCTTCTATACAAACATTTTACTGATTTAGCTTTTTGTCTCACTGCGGTTCTTACACAGTCCATTGCTGTATCACCACCACCAATTACAATAACATCTTTATCTTTTGCATTTAGAGATCCATTATCAAAGTTTTCAACCTTATCTCCAAGACCTTTTTTATTTGATGCGGTCAAAAATTCCATAGCAGGATAAATGTTATTCAAATCGCTTCCTTCAATTTCAATTTCTCTTGGTTTATAAACCCCAGTCGAAATTAAAACTGCATCGTGCTTCTCTCTCAATTCGCTTAATGATGCATCTTTTCCAACTTCAAAATTTAAAACAAACTTAATACCACCATCTTGTAAAAGCTTTGTTCTTCTTTCCACAACATGTTTTTCCAATTTAAAATTTGGTATTCCGTATATTAATAATCCACCAGCTCTATCGTATCTATCGTAAATAGTTATTTGGTAACCCTTTTTTCTGAGCTGCTCGGCACAAGCCATGCCCGCAGGTCCAGATCCAATAATTCCTATACTTTGAGTTAATTCCCTCTCAACTTTAATTGGTTTTACCCAACCCTTATCCCAAGCGTTGTCAGTTATAAATTTCTCAACAGATCCAATCGTTACCGTGCCATGACCGGACTGTTCGATAACACAATTCCCTTCACACAATCTATCTTGCGGACAAATTCTTCCGCAAACTTCTGGCATATTATTTGTACTTTGAGATAAATTGTAAGCCTCTTCCAATCTTCCCTCCGCTGTAAGTTTTAACCAATCTGGAATATTGTTACTTAAAGGACAGTGAACTTGGCAAAAAGGAACACCGCATTGAGAGCATCTGCTAGATTGTTCTTTCGCACCTTCATGAATGAACTCTTTATATATCTCATTAAAATCTTCTTTTCTGGAATCGGTTTTCCTTTTAGGTGGGTTCTGTTGACCTATTTCTACAAATTTGAGCATTTTTTCAGACATAGTGTGGTGGCTTATATATTATTAAACTGTTGAATTAAACGAAAAATAGGACAGTTATTATTACCTATATTTTAAAAAATTCACTGTTTTTGCTAGTTTTTTCCTGTTTTGCATACCTCATATGCATTCATGTTATTGCTTTAATTTACCCCTAATTAGTTTAGTTAAATAATTAATAATGGCGGAAATCATCGAAATTATAATTTTATCAGCAATACAAGGGATATCTGAATTTATTCCCGTGAGTTCATCTGCTCACTTATACTTAATGTCTGAAGTACAAAATTTTGAGATAAAGTCTCTTTTGACTGATGTTTCTCTTCATCTAGGATCACTATTAGCAATACTATTTTATTTTAGAGATGATTTCTTAAAATTATTTAAAGATCAAAAATTACTTAAATTATTAATCTTTGGATCTCTACCTCTTATTATAGTTGGTTTCTTTGTATTCAAAACCGGCTTAATTAATTATTTTAGAAGCATTGAAATAATAGCGTGGACTACAGTAATTTTTGCAATCTTTTTATATATTGCTGATAAATTTTCTGTAAGAAAAAAAATTGATACAGATTTAAATTTAAGGGCAATACTTGCTATTGGCATTTTTCAAGTGCTTGCATTAATTCCAGGAGTAAGTAGAGCTGGAATTGTTATTACTGCTGGCAGATTTCTCAACTTTGATCGATATGACTCAGCCAAAATTTCATTTTTTCTCTCTGTACCAGCAATCGCCGGTGCAAGTTTTTTAAACTTAAAAGAATTAACTTTTTCAAATATTGAAGTAAATTTTATTGTTTTGCTTGCGGTCATCTGTTCTTTTATTTTTTCATATATCACAATTAAATATTTTTTAATTTTTGTTAAAAAATTTAGTATGAATTTTTTTGTAATTTATAGGGTTTGCTTAGGATTGGTCTTATTTTGGTTTATCTATACTTAATCGTTTAAATTCTGGCATCAATTGTGACAGCAAAACTCCAGCAAGAATAAATAAACATCCTAAAATATTATCTATGTTTAAAATTTGATTTAGTATAATCCAAGCTGCTATTGTTGCAAAAACACCCTCTAATGAATAAATTATTGCTGCTGGTGCGGGACTAATGTTTTTTTGGGCATAAATTTGTAAAACAAAGGCAAATCCGCCAGATAATACGCCTGCATAAAGAATTTCATATGTCTCGGATAAAATATTTGAAATTGTAAAGGTCTCGTAAACTAATCCAATAAAAATTGACAAAATTGATACTATTAAAGTTTGAATAAGACCAACTGTGACTGGTAAATCAAATTTTTCTACCAGTTGACCGATAAAAATAATGTGTAAACTCCAAAACAAAGCACATATCAATA
>CACLWW010000029.1 GCA_902610755.1 uncultured Pelagibacteraceae bacterium
AAATTGGACGTTTCCGCTAGTAGCTCTTCAAGTATCATTTATGTATATACTTAAAGACACTCCAGTAACTCTTTTTTTTCAGAATCCTATTTCAGAAATATGGAATATGGGACAATCAATAGCTGTTGGTTCATTGCATGTATTAATAATTTATTTTTTTATTTCAACAATTTTTTTATTTAATGCAATAGCTTTTATCCCTTTAGGTCATTTGGTAGCCAGATTAATGTTAAATACCGATCCTTTAAAAGCATATAGTTATGATTTGATTGGAGCTATTGCTGGAATTGTTTTATTCACTATACTTTCTTTTCTTTGGACGGGTCCTACAGTATGGTTAATTATATCTTTTTCAATTTTAATTTTTTTTCAATTTAATCTTAAATTAAATATCAAATTTAGCTGTATTACATTTGTGATATTAATATTAAGTTTAAACATATTTAATGATACAAGTAAAATGGATCTTCACTCGCCTTACCAAAACGTTTCTGTAAAATTTAATAATAATCAACTTGTACCAATAACTGTCCAATCAAACAACTTATGGCTACAGACTCCGATAGATTTATCTAATGAAATTAATCAAAAAAAGAATTCATCATGGCATAAATTTTATATTATACCCTTTACTTCTACTAACTATAATTTTAAAGACATATTAATTGTTGGTAGTGGAACCGGCAACGATGTTGCTACGGCAATTAGATATTCTAAGGGAAACATTGATGCAGTAGAGATAGATCCGTTAGTTGCAAATTTAGGAGAAAAATTTCATCCAGAAAACCCTTACAAAAGTGAAAGAGTAAATCTAATTATTAATGATGCAAGAAATTTTATAAAAGAGGTCGATAAAAAATACGACCTAATTGTTTATAGTGTTTTGGATTCTCACGCTAATTTGTCTTCTAAAGGTGGAGTAAGACTTGATAGTTATGTTTATACTGTAGAGTCTTTTTATGAGGCGAGAAAAAAATTAAAAGAAAACGGTGTTATGTTTCTTAGTTTTGCAGTTTCTACTGAGCAAATGGGTAATAAGATCTTTAAGATGTTAGATATCAACTTTGATAATGAGCCAAAAATTTTGTCAAGAAATTATAATACAGAAGATAAAAATTTTGTAGAAGGTATTTATTCTTTTGTTGTATCTAATAATACAGATCTTTCTCTTGATTTATCAAAATCAGACTTTGTTGAGACAAATGTATTTAAAGACAAAAATTTTTATAAAGATGTTGATGTTTCAACAGACGATTGGCCTTTTTTTTATATGTCATATAGAATTTATCCAGTTTCTTATGTTGTTTTAATTTCAGTAATTTTTTTAATTTCTTGGATATTCTTAAAAAATTTAACAAAAATGAGTTTAGCCAAATTCTCTTACCCAAGTTTTTTTCTTGGTGTCGGGTTTATGTTAATGGAAACAAAAGGTATCACAGAGCTTGCAAAAATTTATGGCAGTACTTGGTTTGTAGTTAGTATTGTTATAACAGCAATTTTATCTATGGCATATTTAGCTAACTTATTCATAATTAAAGGGTTTAAAATAAGTATTAATCAAATATACTTTTTTTTAATTTTATCTCTTTTTCTAAGCTATTCATTAACTTTTGTTAATTTTTACGATTATCCCACTCTTTTTTTAAAGTTTACAATTCCAATAGTCTTAACTTTTCCAGTTTTTTTTTCAGGCTTAGCTTTCTCGAGAGAGCTGTTAAGGTATGGATCAACAGCAAATGCATTATCCTGTAATATATTAGGTGCAATTGTTGGTGGTTTATTAGAATATAACTCTATGTATTTTGGCTTCCAATTTTTATATTTGTTAGCAATATTTTTTTATTTCATGGCTTATATCTCATCAAACAAATTGAGATTGCTAAGATGATTTATTGATAAAGATGTTAAATAAAAAAAATTTACTTATTTGACTTGTTCAAATATAAATATATTAAATAACTTATGAAAATAACTCATGCCCTCGTGGTGAAATTGGTAGACACAAAGGACTTAAAATCCTTGCCCTTTTGGGAGTGCCAGTTCGAGTCTGGCCGAGGGCACCATTGAAAGTAAGAAATGAGTAAAAGAAAAATATTTATTGGGATGCCTTTATATGAAGGAAATATATCTCATGTAACTCTAACAGGAATAATTGATTTAATTAAGTGGTTTAGTTCAAAAAAAATTGACTACAAATTTTATTTTATTTCAAAAGATTCTTTAGTTTCACGAGCAAGAAACACAATAGTAACAAAGTTTTTAGATGACGAGGAGTTTGGTGGAACTCATTTATTTTTTCTAGATGCAGACATAGGTTTTAATCACAAAAACTTCGAGAGATTAATTGACTTTGATAAAGATTTATCATGCGGTGTCTATCCAACAAAAGGGATTAACTGGGAGAGATTAAAGACATTGGATAATAAAATCGTTAAACCTCAAAATTTAATGAACTATAATGTAAATTTTATTGACCCTTCTAATATTAAATTGGAAAATGGCTTTACAGAGGTAATGGAGGGTGCAACTGGATTCATGTTAATTAAAAAGGAAGTTTTTTTAAGTCTTAAAAAAAATTATCCAGATCTAAAATTTTCCCCAAGACCAAGTTCAATACTTTCAGGATCAAACAATTGTTATGATTTTTTTAAAGTTGGAAACTACAAAGATAAAAAAGGAAATGTTAATTATCTCTCAGAAGATTTTTACTTCTCAACATTATGGAGAGATATAGGTGGAAAAATTTATGCTGATTTGACATCAGAACTAAGTCACTTAGGAAAATTTAATTTTTATGGATCGCCATCATTCAATTTAAAAAAGAATTAAATGAAAAAAATTTTTGTTATTAGTGACAAGAATAAAAAATCACTTCAGATCAAAAAATTTTTGATGGGTAAAATTAATTTAAGTTCATTAAAAAAATCATCAATTATAGTAGTCATTGGTGGAGATGGTTTCATGCTTCAAACTTTAAAGAAAAATTATAGATTAAAAAAACCTTTTTATGGGATCAATTCTGGAAATTACGGTTTTTTAATGAATAAATTTAATAAACATAAAACTCACAAAAAAATCTTACAAGCAAAAAAAATTAAAATATCACCTTTAATTATGAGAGTTAAAACTAAAACTGGGAGTTTAAAAAAAGGAATTGCGATTAATGAGGTTTCAATTCTTCGACAAAGTAGACAAGCAGCTGTTTTAAAAATTAATCAAGGAAAAAAAAGAATTATTAAAGAACTAATTTCTGATGGAGTGCTAGTATCTACCCCAGCTGGTAGCACTGCGTATAATCTTTCTGTGCATGGTCCAATATTAGGTTTAAATTCTAATAAGTTATCAATTGCACCCATAAGTGCATTCAGACCTAGAAGATGGAAGCCTAAAATAGTAAATGATAACTCTCAAATTACGATTAGAAATCTTAGTCCCTCTAAAAGACCAATAAGCGCAGTAGCAGACAATATTGAAGTAAGAAATGCAAATATAATTAAAATTAAAACAAACAAAAAATTAAAGTTTAACTTGCTTTATGATACTAACAGGAGTTTGCAAAAAAAAATAAAGTTAGAACAAATTAGAAAAGAGACAAGTTAGTCTAATAATTTACTCATTATTTTGTATCATTTCCCCAACTTTGTTTACTTTTTTTTACTTTTTCGTCATAGCTTAAATTATCATAATATCTTGTTTGTTTATCTGAAATTATAAGTCCTTCTTGATTATAACTTGCAAAAGTTTTGCTTAAAAACGCATTTTCCAAATCAAATAAATTTCCAAAACGATTTAATACTTTAATTTTATATCCTTTTTTTTTAAAGAAGTTTGTAAACCCATTATATCCACTTTCTAGCACTAAGGATTGAATCTTAAAACTTATATTTTTATTACCAATGAATTCTAAATAATCTTTTGCTTTGATTAAAAAAGAATTAGATCTAAGATGAGGATTGGGAAATTTTGGTGTATTAAAGAAAAAATAAATAATTTTGAAAAAAGCTTTAAAGTAACTGTCTTTAAAATTTCTGTAAAAAGAATTATTAAA
>CACLWW010000030.1 GCA_902610755.1 uncultured Pelagibacteraceae bacterium
AAGATAAATTCAATAGCATCTAATATAACAAACGAAGTAATAAAAAGGTTAATTGGAACTGATGTAAATGAAAGCAGTGTTTCTGCTTTAGTTGAAGAAGAACTTAAAAAATTTAGCAGGAGCACAAATGGAATTTGATTCAACTTTTTGGGTAGCTATATCTTTTGCTATTTTTTTTGGAATTCTAATTTATTTCAAGATCCCAAGAAAAATAAATGAGGCTTTAGACACAAAGATATCTGAGATAAAAAATGAATTAGATGAAAGTGAAAAGTTAAGAATAGAAACAAAAAAATTATTAGAAGACTCTCAATCAAAATTAAGCTCAGCCGTGAAGGAAAGTAAAAAAATTATAGATCAAGCAAAAAATGACTCTGAAAAAATGGTGAGTGAATTAGAGCTTAAGTTTGAGAATTCGGCTAAAATTAAAAAAGAACTATCTTTAAGCAAAATTAAACAAATGAAGGATGAAGCTGTTAGAGAAATTAAAAATACTTCAGTTGATGTTGCATTCTCTGCTTCAGAAAATTTAATTAAGAATTCTATTGAAAAATCAAAGCTCGACAATTTATTTCAAAAAAATTTAGAAGATGCTAAAGATGCTTTGAAAAAAGCTGGCTCAAATTAAAATAAATTCTTACATTTTTAGAAAAAAAATATAAATTATTGTTATGAAATCCATAGTCATAGGTTCAGGTTTTGGCGGTATATCTGCAGCTCTTAGGTTGAGAGCAAAAGGCCACGAGGTGACCTTAATTGAAAAACAAAATGATTTAGGTGGTAGAGCAAGAATTTTTAGAAAGAATGGGTTTTCATTTGATGCTGGACCGACAGTAATTACCGCACCTTATTTGATATATGAGTTGTTCGAATTATTTGGAAAAGATCCAAAAGACTATTTAAACATAAAACCTTTAGATATTTGGTATCAATTCGTTTTTGAAGATGGCACAAAGTTCAATTACTCAGGAAATGAAGAAGAAATGGAAAAGCAAATATCTGCAATTTCTCCAGATGATGTGAAAGGTTATATCAAATTAGTAAATTTCACAAAAAAAATTTTTGAAAAGGGGTATTTAGAACTTTCAGATGTTCCTTTTACGAAACCTTTTTTCATGATGAAACAAATTCCATCTTTATTAAAATTAAAAAGTTATAAATCTGTTTATTCTCTTGTGTCCTCATATATTAAACACGAAAAACTAAGAAGAATTCTTAGCATGCATCCTCTACTTGTGGGTGGTAATCCTTTCACAACAACTTCGATTTATGGCTTAATACTTTATTTAGAAAAGAAATGGGGAATTCATTACTCGATGGGGGGAACCGGAAATATAATTAAGGGTCTTGAAACATTAATGAATGAGGAAAATATAAAAATAAAAAAAGGCTTTGAGGTTAACAAAATTATTTCAAATGGAAAAACAATTAAAGGTATTCGACTAGAAAACGGTGATGAAATTTCTGCAAATAATGTGGTTTGTAATGCTGATCCACCTGATGTCTATGAGAGATTATTAAATAAAAAAGACCTGAATTTTTTTTTCAACTTTAAGAGAAAAAGAATGGATTATTCAATGGGTTTATTTGTTTATTATTTTGGAACTAAAAAAGTTTACAAGGATGTCGCTCACCACACGATTAAATTTGGTAACAAATATAAAGAACATTTGGATGATATTTTTGATAAAAAGAAACTTAACGATGATATAAGCTATTATCTGCATCGACCTACAGCAACAGATAATTCGATGGCACCCGATGGATGTGATTGTTTTTATGTTCTAGTCCCAGTTCCTAATAATCAATCAAATATAAATTGGTCGGAGAGCGGTGAAAAAATTAAAAATTTAGTAATTGATAAAATGGAAAAGGATTTGCTTCCAAATTTAAGAGAAAACATAGTAGAGGATTTCTACTTAACGCCCGACTACTTTGAAAAAGATCTTAACACAAAATTTGGATCAGGCTTTTCGATTCAACCAAAATTTACGCAATCTGCTTATTTTAGATTTCACAATAAGTCTGAAATTTATGATGGATTATATTTTGTTGGTGCTGGAACACATCCTGGTGCTGGTGTGCCTGGAGTTTTATCATCGGCAAAAGTTTTAGATAAAATTCTTTAATGGTGAATAATCTTTTATCAATTCATGCAAAGTCTTTTAGCTGGGCTGGGTTTTTCTTGCCTAGCGATGTTTATAAAAATGGATCTGACCTGTATGATTTTTGTAGAATATTAGACGATATTGCTGATGAAGAAATATCTTTAGAGATTAAAAAGAAGAAATTCCTTAACTATAAAAATGACTTTATTAACCACAACTTCGAAAACGATAGTATCAAAAAGATACATCGCATTATTAAAAACTTCGATGTATCAGAAAAAATTGTTCTCGATCTTTTTGATGGCATTGAGTCTGATCTAAAAGAAAAAATAGAATTTAAATCTAAAAGAGAGCTGCTAGTATATTCTTATAGAGTGGCTGGAACGGTAGGTTTGATGATGGCGAAAATTCTTAGAGTAAAATCTAAAACAGCTCTGAAATCTGCAATTGATTTAGGGATAGCGATGCAGCTTACAAATATCTCTAGAGATGTAATAGAAGATAGAGAGAAAAATAGAGAATATATTAAGCATGATATTTCAAATATAAAAAATACAATTACTACTGCAGATTTGTTTTATAATAGTTGTTTTAATTCAATCAGAGAAATTCCAATTAGGTGCCGTTTCGCTATATTAGTCGCTCGCAGAGTTTATAGAGAGATTGGTTATAAAATCATTAAAAAAAGAGACATTGAGGAATATAATCAATCTGGAAAAATTTATGTTACTAAATCTGGCAAAATCGTTCAAACTATTTTAAGTATTTTTGATTTTTTTAGATTATTATTTATTCAATCAGATAATTATTACAGAAATGAAGAGCATAATGAGATTGGTTTAGAAATTGATATAGATGAAAGAATTTGATTATACAATAATTGGTGGCGGTTGCGCTGGCCTCTCGTTAGCTTACGAGCTTGAAATCAATAACAAGTTAAGTGATAAAACCTTAGCTATTATTGAGCCTAGGACTGAATACCAACGAGATAAAACATGGTCTTTTTGGAAAACATTTCCACATAATTTTGAAGATTGTGTGATTAAAAGTTGGGATTCTTTTTCAATTAATATTCCCAATAAATCAAAGCAGGTTGAGTGTGAAAGTCTACCGTATCAATCTGTTGACAGCGGTCTATTTTACAAAAAAACTTTAAACAGACTTAAAGCAAATAAAAATATTCATTTTTTCAGAAATAAGGAAGATGTGAATACAGAAAATTCGTATGTATTTAATAGTGTTCCTAAAATAAATTCAAATGAAAATGATCTTTGGCAACATTTTGGAGGTTATGAAATTGAAACGGATAAGAATATATTTGATGATTCTATAATTAATTTAATGGATTTTGATTGTGACCAAAAAAATAGCGTTCATTTTTTTTACACTCTTCCGTTTTCAAAAAATAAAGCTTTAATTGAAACAACTTGGTTATCAAATATGAAAGATCCTTCAGAAAAAGACTATGATTTTCAGATTAAGGAATATATTGAAAATATTCTTAAGATTAAAAATTACAAAATTATTTATAAAGAAAAAGGACAAATTCCATTATTTTATCCTACAAATTTAAACGGTGAAAAAAAAATTAATATCGGAACAGCAGGTAAAATGACAAG
>CACLWW010000031.1 GCA_902610755.1 uncultured Pelagibacteraceae bacterium
ATTCCAATTTTTTTCATACATTACTTGAAGCTACTCTAAATAATTTTTTTGTAAAAGATGGTATTACTTCACTTACTATTTTTTTTCGGTTTAAAATTACGCCTTTATTTGTTGATTTAATTTTATTTTTATTAATTACAATATTCATATCTATATTAGATATCTTAATTTTTGTTTTTACTTTTGGTGAAGAGTTAAATTTTGACTTATCTATTTCGTTCATCGGAAAGATTAATAAGTTTTTAAGAAAGTTAAATTTATTATTTCTAACTAATAACATTTTATTTTCATTCATATAAATATTTGCCTCAAAATATTTGATCTTATTTTTTTTTGTTTTTTTTATTAAAGAAAAATCTTTTCGTTTATAAGAAATACAATTTATTCTTATTGGACACTTGTCGCATAATGGAGAGGTGGGCCTGCATACTAAAGCACCCAATTCCATAATAGCTTGTGCATAATCACTTGCTCTTTCTGATAAACCAAAAAAATTTTTTGAAATTTGCATATTTTCTTTTGATATATCTTTTTCGTTTCTAAGGTATAGAACCCTTTTAAGAATTCTTTCAACATTTCCATCCAAAGGAATAAATTTTTGATTGAAAGCAATAGCCATTATTGCAGTAGACGTATAGTCACCAACTCCAGGCAAAGATTTTAAATCCTCAAGATTAGACGGTAAAATTCCACCAAATTTACTAACAATCATTATCGCAGATTTTTTTAGATTTCTAGCTCTAGAGTAGTAACCCAGTCCTTCCCACAACTTCATCAGTGTTTGGTCATTTGCCTTAGACAACTTTTTAAAATTTGGAATTTTTTGCACAAATCTTTTGAAATAAGGAATTACAGTTGAAACTTGAGTTTGTTGCAACATAAACTCACTAACAAACGTGAAATAAAGTTTTTGTTCCTTAGAAGTATTTTTTCTCCATGGTAGAATTCTCTTATTATTATCGTACCAAAATAAAATTTTTTTTGATATAATTGATTTACTCATGAAATTTAATTCTAATCAGAGATTTAAAGCCATTCAAGGATTAAGATCCTTTAAAGACACTTTGCCCACAAAGGTAAAAAAGTTATTGAAACAAAAAGGAGAGGTTTATTCTGAACTTATAGAAAATTGGAGAATGTTTGTTGGTGATGAGCTATTTTCTTTAAGTTATCCAAAAAAATATTTGAGTTCTAATAAATTTAGAAAATCCGTGTTGGAAGTAATGGTTAAGAGAGGTCACGAAGTCGAGTTAGAGTATTCGAAAAAAAATATAATAGATAAGATCAATTCTTTTTTTGGATATGATTTAATTTCAACATTAAAAGTGTATACCTTTGACAGGAAAGATAAAGAAATAAAAAGTGTTAAAAAAAGTAATTCCGAAATTAATTTAGGGGAAATTAAAAATAAAAAAATTGAAAATTCTTTAAAAGAATTTGCTAAAGTGTATAGAGAAAAAAATGATTAAGAAAATTTTTGTACTAATAATTTTTGTTCTATTTCAGACAAATATTAACGCATCTTCCTTCAAGCCAATAATTGAGGGAAGGGAAGATGCAAAAATTAAACTAATAATTTACGAGTCTCTTACTTGTTCATTCTGTGCAGATTTTCATAATAAAGTTTACCCTGAATTAAAAAAAGAATTTATTGATACTGGTATTATAAATATTGAATATAGAAATTTCCCATTAGACATGGCAGCATTAAATGCATCTAAACTGGCTCATTGTAACAATGATGGCAAATCAGACTTACTACATTTTTTATATTCTAACCAAAAAAAGTGGGCTAAAGGATCAACAATTGAAGAACTTAATTCAAATTTGTCTTCAGTTATAAAATTATTTGGAAAACCTCTAGATGAAGAAAAGTGTTTTTCTAACACTGAGCTAGAGGCTTTTATCTTAAACGAACGAATCGAGGGTGTAAAAGAATTTGATATAAATTCAACCCCTACACTTATTTTAAACGACCAAAAGTTTGAAAAAACGCTATCGTTTAAAAATTTAAAAAAAGCCATAGAAAAACTGTTATAATTCCTTAATGGAATTTAAAAAAATTCAACTAAACGGTTTTAAATCTTTCGCAGATAAAACAAGTTTACTTATTGAGGACGGTCTAACTGGAATAGTTGGTCCAAACGGTTGCGGTAAATCAAATATCGTTGAGTCTTTAAGATGGTGCATGGGTGAAACATCAGCAAAAAGTATGAGAGGCTCAGGTATGGAAGATGTAATTTTTTCCGGTACTTCAAACAAACCTTCCAAAAATATAGCTGAGGTAATTGTAAACCTATCAAACGATGGAAGTCTAGGGTCACACAATTATAAACACATTCCCGAAATAGAAATTAGAAGAAAGATTGAAAAAGATAAGGGATCAAAGTTTCATATAAATGGGAAAGAAGTAAGGGCAAAAGATGCTCAAATGTTTTTTGCTGACCTTTCGACTGGGGCTCACTCTCCATCATTAATAAGCCAAGGTAGAATTGGATCGTTAGTTACAGCAAAACCGAGTGATAGACGGGCAATTCTTGAGGAGGCGGCGGGAATTTCTGGTTTACATGCTAGAAGACATGAAGCTGAGGTAAGGTTAAATGCTGCAGAAAATAATTTAAAAAGAGCAGATGAATTAAGAAGACAACAAGAGAAACAATTAGCAAATTTACAAAAACAAGCAGAAGAAGCTGGAAAATATAAGATGATCTCAGAAGAAATTAAAAAAATCGAGGCTGGCTTATATTTTCTCAAATTGCAGGAGATAGATAAGGAAATTACCTTAGAAAAAGAAATTAATAAAGACTCTGATCAGGAATTTGAAAAAATTACAAACAAAATTAATGAAATTGAAAAAAATATAGAGAGTGAAAATGCAACAAATACTCCAATTAAAGAGAAAAATTTTGAGATACTTTCTAAAATCCAAAGATTAAACTTGGAACTTAAAAGTTTGGATGAGGAAAATGATAGAATACAAAGAGAGATTGAAAATTTTAAAAATAGTCTTGTTGAAATAGATAATGATTTAGATAGAGAAAAAAGTATTACGATTGATGCTAATTCAAATGAAAAAAGGTTAAAAGAGGAAAAAAGCGATTTAATCAATATTGATACAAAATATTACGATACTGAAAAAAAGTCTAATGATGATCTTTTTTCCGTAAAAGATAAACTTAAAAATAATCTTGAAAACGTAAAGACTTTAATCAGTCAGAACCAAAATGATGATGCTATAAAAGCTATTGAAGAATGTAAAAACATTATTGAAGAATATGCCGAAAGCTATAGCAAAAACCAAAACATAAAAAACGATTCTATTAAAAGAAAAGAAAGAATAAAAATTATTGATACTGAAATTGAAAGTTGGAAAAACCTACTTGAAAACTCCAACAAATCAATAAATCAACTTAATGAAAGAAGACAAAAATCATCTAGTCAATTAAATCTTTTAGAAAATAAACCAAACACTCAAGCAGAAAAAAA
>CACLWW010000032.1 GCA_902610755.1 uncultured Pelagibacteraceae bacterium
GGCATAGTTTTAATTGGAATCTTTTTATTTTTTCCCTCTGTTACAAAGATTGGTAATATAAAATCATTGCTAGAAAGAGAATTCTCTCTAACTAATCTTCTCATCCAATCAGTTTTTCTTGATCTTCTCATTCTCAATTTGGGGTATTTACCAGTGATAATCATTCTCAATGTTTTTTAATGCGACAATAGTAATATATATAAAAATAGTTTATAAGCTATTAATAAAAAAGTTATAAAATGTCACTATCATTTAACGATTTTCAAAAACAAGATATCAAATTCGATATAATCAAACTTCGAGAAGCTTGCACAAAAGTTTTAAACCTAAAAGGTTTTGATACAAGTCTAGGAATTCCTCACTTTGCCGGAATTTCATTAAATCAAATACCAGGAGACCCAGAGTCAATTAAAGGAAATAATGTTCGTGGAGTATTTTGGACGAAACCAAGCAGTGATGGAAAAGAAGTTTCAAGGGACAAAATGATTGACGAAGAAAAGTACACACAGTTCATAGATGAATATAAAGATACTTATTTTAAAACTGTTTATGAAGAATTATCAAAAAAATATAAATTAGGCAGAGTAAGATTATTATTGAAGGAACCAAGATCTACTTTAAGTTGGCATCGTGATCCAGAGCCTAGACTACATATTCCAATTATTACAAACCCTGGATGTATAATGGTAATAGATAATGTAGCTAAGCACATGCCAGCTGATGGATCAGTTTGGATTACGAATAATAAAAAGTATCACAATGCATTTAATGGTGGCGAAGAGAATAGAATTCATCTTGTTGCTTGTGTACTTGATTACAAATTTAATTAATTTGAATAAAATTTATATATCTTCAGACCACGCTGGATTTAAACTAAAAGAAAAAATAAAATATTCATTAAAAAAGAAAAAATTAAAAATTTTCGACTTAGGACCCAGTAATGATAATTCTGTAGATTATCCAGATTTTGCAAAAAAATTAGCAAAAAGTGTTGCAAAAAATAAAAAAAATCGCGGGATTTTGGTTTGTGGTTCAGGTGTTGGAATGTCAATAGTCGCAAACAAGGTTAAAAATATAAGGGCCGCATTGTGTTATAGCATTGAAAATACCAAATTATCGAGATTACATAATGATGCCAACATAATCGCTTTAGGATCGAGACTTATTAGCGCAAAATTAGCTTTAAATTGTGTTAATATTTTTTTGAAAACTAGATTCGAAAGTGGTAGACACTTGAGGAGGGTTAAAAAAATAAAATAAATTATGTCTAGTGAAGGAAAATATACAAATATAGAGTATCAAAACTTTTTTGAAAAAAACTTATCAGATACTGATCCAGAAATATATAAAGCTATTAATGATGAATTAGCTAGGCAACAACAACATATTGAACTAATTGCATCAGAGAATATTGTTTCTAATGCTCTTCTTGAAGCTCAGGGATCTGTATTAACTAATAAGTATGCTGAGGGTTATCCAGGAAAAAGATATTATAACGGATGCGATCATGTTGATGTAGCTGAAAACTTAGCTAACGAAAGACTAAAGAAATTATTTAATTGTAAATTTGCTAATAGCCAACCTCATTCTGGAGCTCAAGCTAATGGAGCAGTCTTCTTAGCATTACTAAAACCAGGTGATACTATAATGGGAATGAGTTTAAATTCCGGCGGTCACCTCACTCACGGTTCAAAAGCATCTGTTTCAGGAAAATGGTTTAACGCAATCGCATATGATGTAGATAAAAAAACAGAATTACTAGATTATGAATCTATAGAGAAACTTGCAGTTGAGAATGAACCAAAACTTATAATTGCAGGTGGAAGTGCGTATTCTAGACAAATTGATTTTAAAAAGTTTAGGGAGATAGCAGATAAAGTAGGAGCATATTTTATGGTAGATATGGCTCACTTTTCTGGTTTAGTTGCAGGTAAAGGATATCCAAATCCAGTAGAGTATGCTGACGTTGTTACTTCAACAACTCATAAAGTTTTCAGAAGTGCACGTGGTGGAATTATTTTAACTAACAATGAAGCTTTGTCTAAAAAATTTAATTCTGCAGTTTTCCCAGGTTATCAAGGCGGACCTTTGATGCATATAATTGCTGCAAAAGCGGTTGGGTTCCTTGAAGCATTAAAACCAGAATTTAGAAATTATATTTCAAATGTAATGGCTAATGCAAAAATTTTAGCTGAGACATTAAAAAACAATGGTTTTAAAATATATTCAGGCGGAACTGATACTCATTTAATGTTGGTAGACTTAAGACCATTCAATGTAAAAGGAAATATTGCAGCTGACAGTTTATGTAGAGCTAACATTACATGTAATAAAAATGGAATTCCATATGATACAGAAAGTCCAATGATAACATCTGGGATAAGATTAGGAACACAGGCTGCAACTACGAGGGGTTTTGGACTAGATGAATTTAAAAAAGTAGGTGAACTAATAACTAAAACAATAAAAGGTTTATCAGCAAATCCAGACGATAATGCGAAAGTTGAATCAGAAGTAAGAGAAGAAGTAATTTCACTGTGTTCAAAATTTCCGATTTATAAAAATTTAAAATAGTAAATGATTTGTCCATGTGAAAAAAAAGGTGAAACATCGGTTGTGGATTCACGTCCAACTGAAGATGGTACAGCAATAAGAAGAAGGAGACTTTGCACATGTGGAGAAAGATTTACTACTTTTGAAAGAATCCAATTTAGAGAATTAATGGTTGTTAAAAAGAGTGGAAGAAAATCACCATTCGATAGAGATAAATTATCAAAGTCAATTTACATTGCTCTTAAAAAAAGACCAATTGATACTGAAACTGTTGAAAAATTTATTACTAATATTTCAAGGTCACTTGAAGAGTTAGGGCAAAATGAAATTTCATCAAATGCAATTGGAAAAATGGTTATGGATGGTTTAAAAAATTTAGACCCAGTAGCTTATGTAAGATTTGCATCTGTTTATAGAAATTTCAGA
>CACLWW010000033.1 GCA_902610755.1 uncultured Pelagibacteraceae bacterium
AAAGAGATTTGCTGCTAAAGAAGCTTTCGTAAAATCTCTTGGTACTGGTTTTGCTCATAATATTAATTTTAAAGATATAAATGTATCAAAAAAAAGAAGTGGTAAACCCCACCTTACTTTAAGCAATAAGTTAAAGGATATATTAAAAAGAAAACTTAAATTGAAAAAAGTTAAAATTTTTCTGTCATTATCAGATGAAAGAGAATATTCAGTTGCATACGTTATAACTCAAAAGATTAAATGAAACAAAAAATTATAGATAATATCAAAACTATTTTTTATGCTTTAGTAATTGCTATTGTAATTAGGTCTTTATTCATTCAACCTTTTTATATACCTTCATCATCAATGGAGCCTACTTTGTTGGTAGGAGATAGAATTTTTGTAACTAAATATACTTATGGATATAGCAAGCATTCGTTTCCTTTTAGTTTAGGACCTATTAAAAAACGTATTTTTTTTGATGAACCAGAAAGAGGAGACATTATTGTATTCAAAACCCCTGCGGATAACAGAACCGATTATATTAAAAGACTTATAGGTGGACCAGGAGACAAGATTCAATTTATAGACGGTAATCTATATCTTAACGATGTTGAAATCCTTAAATCTAAAGTGAAGTCAGAAATGAAAATATATTGTGGTGGTGAAGTTTTAGAAACAAATCTTTTTCAAGAAAAAATAGAAAATAAAAAATATTTAACTGCATATAATAATTTTGGATCGTACCAAAATTCAGATAAATTTGTTGTACCTGATAATCATTATTTTTTTTTAGGAGACAATAGAGATTGTTCAAAGGATAGTCGATTTTTAACAAGTGTTGGCTATGTACACCGCGATAATATTGTTGGTAAAGCTAGATTCATCTTTTTTTCAACTGACAAAAAAATAGGAAGATTTATTGAGTTTTGGAAATGGAATAAAAGTTTTAGATTAGACAGATTGTTTAAAAAAATAAGATAATGAGAAAAAGTTTAAATTCTTTTGAGAAAATTATAGGTATCAAATTTAAAAATCAAAATCTTTTGCTGCAAAGCTTGACACACAAAAGCAATAATCCTTTAAATAACAATGAAAAATTAGAATTTTTAGGAGATAGAGTTTTAGGATTAGTTATATCAAAGAATTTGTATAAACTATTTCCAAAAGATAAAGAGGGTGATCTTGATAAAAAGTTAGCATCATTAGTTAATAAGAAAAGATGTGTCGAAATTTCTAATTATTTATCTCTAAAGGATTATATTTTAGTAGGTGACAATAAGGATAATTCTAAAATAGAGAATAAAATTTTGGCAGATACTGTAGAGTCTATTGTAGGAGCATTGTACCTAGATCAAGGATTAGATGTTACTGAAAAATTCATTTTAAATTATTGGAAAAGATTTTTAAATGAAAAACTAACAATTTATAGAGACCCAAAAACAATGCTTCAAGAATATTCTCTTAAATTGTATAAAACGCTCCCAATTTATAATGTAATAGAAAATAAAGGCCCAAGACATAAACCTGTTATAAAAGTTTCAGTCAAAATAAAAAATTCAAAAAAATATTTAGGAATTGGTAATTCTAAAAAAGAGGCCGAACAGAAAGCTGCTTTAAAATTATTGGATACTTTTAAAAAATGAATTGGACAGATAAAGGTATTTTGTTGTCAAAGAATAAATTTCAAGAAAATTCAACCATTGTTAATTTCTATACTAAAAATCATGGTAAGTGCTCAGGTATTATTTTTGGAGCATCATCAAAAAAAATCAAAAACTATTTACAAATTGGCAATGAGCTTCATTTAAATTATAATTCGAAAAGTGATGACAGTTTTGGATATTTTAAAGTTGAAATTTTAAAAGTAAACACTCCAATATTTTTCTCCCAAAAAAGATCTATGTATTGCATTAATGCAGCATTAAATTTAGTAAAATTACTAACTGTAGAAAATCAAGAGAATACATCAATTTATGAGCTGGTTCATAAGTTATTTTTAATTCTAGAAAAAGAAGATTGGTATAAAAATTATATTTTTTGGGAACTTGATTTTCTAAGATTGATTGGTTTTGACTTAGATGTAAAGAAATATGCAAAAAAAGAGTCCAACGGAAAAGATGAATTTTTTATTACTACAAATCAAAAAAAAATTAAAGTTCCTAATTTTCTTATTTCCAAAAGTGGAGATAATGTAAATAATCAAGATATTATAGATGGTTTAAATCTTATAAGTGAGTATTTACAAACAAATCTTTTTTTACCTAACAGTATTAATTTTCCTCATCAAAGAAAAAAATTCATAGACGATTTTAAATCTTAATTTTTAATAATTTTGTCTATTTTATCTGCAAAATATGAAATAATTGAATTAGCGCCAGCTCTTTTAAATGACATAAGGGTTTCATAAATAGAATTTTCACTTATTAATCCTTTGTTAATACCATTCATTAACAAACTATATTCACCTGAAACCTGGTAAGCCAAAACTGGTATTTTGAAATTTTCTTTCACTTTTTTTATTATATCGAGGTAGGGAAGACCAGGTTTCACCATCACAATATCTGCCCCTTCTTTAATATCTAATGCCACCTCTCTTAAAGCCTCTTCGGAATTACTGAAGTCCATCTGATATGTTTTCTTGTCACCTTTTAAAGATTTTTTTGATCCAACTGCATCTCTAAAGGGACCATAAAAAGAAGATGCGTATTTTACAGCATAAGATAATATTTTAATATCTTTAAGCGAATTATTATCAAGTTCTTGTCTAATCTCACCAATACGCCCATCCATCATATCTGAAGGCGCTATAACATCACTACCCATTTGAGCTTGTAAAAGAGATTGTTGAATTAATATTTCTATCGTTTCGTCATTAAGAATTCTTTTATTTCGTAAAATTCCATCATGTCCATGAGATGTATAAGGATCTAAAGCGACATCAGTCATTA
>CACLWW010000034.1 GCA_902610755.1 uncultured Pelagibacteraceae bacterium
AAATTTGAGTCAGATTTCCATTGGCTTGCAAAACCTAAAAGACAAAAACTTTTTAAAATAATTCCTTTTAAAAGACCCTCAAGTTCATTTGGATATTCTCAGGCTGTAAAAGGAACATGGAAACAATATAAGGAGGAACAGAATAAACCATTAGCTCTTAGAACAAGATTTAAGGATAGCGTTGATTTTATTGGCTGGTATACAAATAAATCATCAAAACTTCTAAAGATTCCTAAAAACGATGCATTCAAACAATATATTGCATATCACGAAGGATGGGGAAATTATAAAAATTATAAAAAAAATGAGAAGGTAATTTCTTATGCAAAAAAAGTAAAAAAGTATTCAGATCAATATAAAACTCAGCTTATAAAATGTAAAAAAAAGCTTAACAGAAAAAAATTTATTGTTTATTGATTAAGTTCTTTTTCTAACTCTTTTTCAATATGATTTATACTTTTTGTATTCTTTCCTAATAACAAATAGATTATTGGAACTACATAAAGTGTAAAAAAGGTCGAAAATATCATTCCAGCAAATATAGTAATACCAACAGATAATCTGCTCGCCTCACCAGGGCCACTACTTATTACCAATGGTAGAACTCCAATGATGGTAGATATAGAAGTCATTAAGATTGGTCTTAATCTTAGTGCTGACGATTCCAAAATTGCGGTTAATTGATTTTTCCCTTCATCTCTTAACTGATTTGCAAATTCAACAATTAATATTCCGTTTTTCGTTGCTAATCCAATTAGTATTATTAAAGCAACCTGACTATAAACGTTAATTGAGCTGCCGACGAGCAGTAGACCTATTATTCCACCAAATATTGCCAACGGTACTGTTAACATTATGGTGAATGGATGGACAAAGCTTTCAAACTGAGCAGCCATCACAAGATATGCTGTAACTAACGCCAAAAAGAATATTACATAGATCTGAAAACTTATTTCTTTTAATTGCTCACTCTCCCCCTTGAAATCAATTCTGGCATCAGGTGTATTTTCTTGAACAACTTTTTCTAAAAAAGATAACGCATTCTGAAGGGTATAATCCCCTACAATATTTGCAGAAATGGTAACAGCTTTTTGTCTATTATATCTTGATAGAAATGGAGCAGTTCCTCTTTCATTAATTGTCACTAAATTTGATAAAGCAATTAATTGACCAGAGTTTTTTGATCTAACATAAACTTTATTTAAACTTGAGGGTTCATTTCTATTTTTAATATCTCCCTGTAAGATAATTGAATATTCCTTACCATCCTTTGTAAATTTTGTGACACTTCTTGAGCCAAAAATAGTTTCAATTGTTCGACCTATTTCAGAAGTAAATACACCAAGATCTGATGCTTTCTTTTGATCTATCTTTACATTTATAATTGGTTTATTTAATTCAAAATCATCTTCGATATTAGCTAAATTATTATTTTTTCTTGCTTCTCTTTTAATAATCTCTTTCCACTCAATAAGTTCATCATAGGTATTCCCTAATATTACAAATTGGACTGGTTTCTCTACACCCCCAGTTCTTATTCCCTGGGGCATAACTGGGAACGATAAAACACCTGGAACTTTTGAAATTTCTCTAAAAGACTCCATCATAATTCTGTTACCTTTTCTGTCTCTTTTTTTCCAATCTTCCAATAATACAATTATGAAAGCTGAATTTACTTGTTTGCTACTTTTTCCAAAACCTGGCACTCTTAAAATAAGTCTTCTGTATTCACCTTGCCCTACTTTTGGCAATAACAATTTTTCTATATCCTGAGTTTTAGAGGAAGTGAATTCAAATCCTGAACTTTGAGGAGCCTTCACTATTACAAAGAACGCTCCTCTATCTTCTTTTGGTATAAGTTGTTTAGGAATATAAATGAATAAACCAATGCATAAAATTAAAATTGATATTAAAAAAGTGATTATGCTTTTTTTCTTTAGTATCCAATATTTAAGCGTGTAAATGTAAAAATCTTTAAAATTATTTAATTTTTTTTCAAACTTAAGAGTAAATTTATTTCTTTTGGACTTTACGTCTAGAACTTTACTTGCAATCATTGGGCTTAAAGATAATGCCACAAAACTTGATATAATCACCGCAAAACTTAAAGTAACAGCAGTTTCAGCATACAATACTCCAGCTAAACCCTCTATAAAAATCAAAGGTATGAATACAGCGACAAGAACTAAAGTGGTTGCTATAATTGCAAAAGACACTTGTCTTGATCCTTTATATGCAGCAACCAAAGAACTCTCACCTTTCTCAACTCTTCTGTATATATTTTCCAACATAACAATTGCATCGTCCACCACGATTCCTATTGCAAGCACTAATGCCATAAGAGTGAAGAGATTTATTGAAAAATCAAAAAAATAAATTGCTAAAAATGTTGATATTAAAGAGACTGGTAGAGCCACAATTGGCACTATTAAAGCCCTAATGTTACCTAAAAAAAGATAAATAATTAGTGTGACCAAAATTAGTGCCACAAATAATGTTTTGTACACCTCTTTAATTGCATTTGAGACATAATTTGATCTATCAAAAGAAACCTCTAATGTAGATCCATCAGGTATAGAACTTTGTATTTCTTTAATTTTTTTTTTTACTGCTGTAGCTACCGCGATTGTGTTTGCATCTGAGTTTTGATAAATACCAATACCCACAACCTTTTTTCCATTTCCTTTAAATAGAGTTCTTGTAGAGACTGGACCAAATTCAATCCTAGAAACATCTTCCAAAGTTGTTACAGAACCATCGATTGCCCTCTTCAAAGGTAGTTTTTTATAGGAGTCTAAATTT
>CACLWW010000035.1 GCA_902610755.1 uncultured Pelagibacteraceae bacterium
CCGACGTAAATAATCAAATGGAAATTGCAAGAACTGAAATTTTTGGTCCAGTTCTATCAATTATACCTTTCGAAAATGAGGAAGAAGCAATAAATATTGCAAATGATACTGATTACGGTCTAACTAATTACATTCAAACCAAAGATAAAGAAAAAGCCAATAGAGTTGCAAGAAGACTTAGATCTGGAATGGTGGATGTTAACGGAGCTGGTATAGCAGTCGATGCCCCATTTGGAGGGTTCAAACACTCTGGTATAGGTCGTGAAGCAGGAAAAGAAGGCTTATTGGAATTTTTAGAAGTAAAATCAGTAGGTGGTTGGGCTAATTAAATTTTGATTTTTCTTTAACACCATCCAAAAACTTAAGACATTTTTTTAATTCCTCTAACTTAATAAATTCATCAACCTTGTGTGCCTGTTCAATTGATCCAGGTCCACAAACAACTGTACTAATCCCAATTTCTTGAAAAAGACCTGCCTCTGTTCCAAAAGACACAACTTCACGTGAATTATCTCCAGTAATGCTTGATACTAACTCACAAGCTTCAGAATTTTTTTCTCTATCAAAACCTATGATTTCTCCGATTACTTCCTTTCGTATCTCAGATTTAGGATAAACTTTTTGCATTTTTGGAAGTAATTCTGTTTTTACAAATTTATCTATTTCATTATTAATAAACGCCCCATCTTCTTTTGCAACAGGTCTTAATTCCCAATCAACCTTACATCTGTCAGCTATTACATTCCTCGCAATTCCACCTGAAATACCTCCAATTTGTAAAGTGGTATATGGCGGGTTAAATACAGAATTTTTAGGTTTTCTTTTTTTTAAAACTTCTCTTAATTGCATGAGTTTTTGAATAAATTTCGAAGCATACTCTACTGCATTAACTCCTTTTTCAGGCTGCGAACCATGACCAGCAAGACCATGAAAATGTGTTGTGTACTCATAACAACCTTTGTGAGCATCAATTATTTTCATATTAGTTGGCTCTCCAACAATACACAAAGAGTCTTTTATATTTCTTTTTTTTAATTCATCTATTAAAAGGGGCGCTCCTTGGCACGCTGTCTCTTCATCAAAAGTAAAAGAAAAATGGATATCTCTATCTAATTTTTCAGAGGAAAATACTGGCGCATAGGCTAACACACAAGCTAAAAAACCCTTCATATCACACGATCCTCTTCCAAACAGTTTCCCATCCTTTATTGTTGCTTTAAAAGGATCTGTTGACCAACTTTTTGTTACAGGCACCACATCAGTATGACCCGAAAAAATTATAGATTTTTTTCCGTTACTTTTTTTTGATTTCAAAGTTGAAAATAGGTTTACTCTTTTTTTATCATTATCAAATACTTTAAACGATGATGCTCCAACATCACCTAAAATTTTTTCACAGTAATTAATAATCGAGTTATTATCTTCACCTGAAATAGTTTTAAACCCTATCAAATCAGAGAGGATTTTAATTGAATCGTTGTATAATTTATCTGAATTATTTTCTGTACTCATTCGTAAAAAGAATTATATATTAATTCCATGAAAGAACAAATATCCTATGATCAATTTGATAAGATAGATTTAAGAATCGGTACTGTAATTTCAGTCAAAAAAAATGAAAAAGCTCGAAAACCTTCACTAGTTGTTAAGGTTGATTTTGGAAAAGAAATAGGCATCAAACAATCTTCTGCCCAAATTACTCATTATTATAATGAGGAAAATTTGATGAATAAGCAGGTTATTGGTGTCTGTAATTTTGCAGAAAAAAATATTGCTGGAGTTGTTTCTCAGGTTCTAATACTTGGTGCAATCGACCAAGAGGGAAAAGTTGTATTACTCCACCCTTCACAGAAAACTGATGATGGGTTACCGATAGCTTAATTTGCTAGTGAATTTGCGACAAATGATAAATTTATTTAATTATTTTATTATGTTATGTCAGCTTACTTTTTACTCAAAAATTAATTTGATATGAAACCAGGAAATAAAAACTCATATAAATCACTTGCTTCGATTAACATTAATGAAAAAGAATATAATTTTTTTTCTTTGAAAATTGCTGAACAGAATGGTTTAAAAGGTATAGAAAAACTTCCAAAATCATTAAAAGTTTTGTTGGAAAATTTATTAAGATATGAGGATGGGAAGACAGTCACTAAAGACCAAATTCTTGCTTTACAAAAGTGGTTAATAGATAAAAAATCTGAGACAGAAATTGCATACAGACCTGCTAGAGTTCTTCTACAAGATTATACAGGTATACCCGCAGTTGCAGATTTAGCTGCTATGCGAGAGGCTGTTAAAGAAAAAAATAAAGATCCACAAATTATTAATCCATTATCTTCTGTTGATTTGGTAATCGACCACTCGGTACAAGTTGATAAGTTTTCAACGCCAGACTCGTTAAAGAAAAATGTTGAAATTGAATTCCAGAGAAATGCTGAGAGATATTCTTTTTTGAAATGGGGACAACAAGCTTTTGATAATTTTAGAATAGTTCCACCAGGGACTGGGATATGCCATCAAGTTAATCTAGAGTATCTTTCTAAAGTAGTATGGAAAGAAAAATTTGAAAACAAAGATTATATTTTTCCAGATACTTTAGTAGGAACTGATAGCCAC
>CACLWW010000036.1 GCA_902610755.1 uncultured Pelagibacteraceae bacterium
TGTTGTAATGCAGAGGCTAAGAATAAAAATATACCTATAGAGATTGAGAGATATAGAAAATTTCTTCTATCCTTATTAAATTCATTAAAAAATTTATTTTTTTCAATTATTAAAAAAAAAGGAACCAGTGCAAGGAAACCGACAAAAAATCTCACCCCATTAAATGTGAAAGGCCCAATTTCATCCATCCCAGTGTCTTGTGCAATAAACGTGGTACCCCAGATTAAACAACAAACAAACGCGCTTATAAGTGATAAACTCTTTGACATTTATTTAATTATATTGAGAGGTTGTAGGCAAAATTTTTACCCAAGTTTTCTTTAATCTCATTACAAAATCTTGCAGCATCTGCTCCGTTAATAATTCTGTGATCATAGGATAGTGACAGCGGAAGAATAAGTTTGTCACTTTTATCTTTTTGAAATATTTTTCCAATTCCTAATATAGCTACCTCAGGTGGATTTATTATAGGTGTAAAAAATGTTCCACCTATCCCACCAAGACTAGTGATAGTTATTGAACCACCTTGAAATTCTTTTTTATCAATTTTTAAATTTCTACATTTATCACTTACTTCTTTTAATTTTTGCGATAAGTCAGATATTTTAAATTTGTCGGCATCTCTTATTTTAGGAACCATAAGACCATGTGGAGTATCTACCGCAATACCTATATGAAAATATTTTTTTAATATAATTTGATAATTATCTTCATCTTTTATTGATGAATTAAATATGGGATATTTCATCATGCCCTTCACTAATGCCTTAATTATAAAAGCAAGTGGGGTAATTTTCTTTTGCTCTCCAGTGTAACCATCCTTTAAATTTTTACGGAAGTTTTCAAGTTCAGTCACATCAGCTTCATCATGATGTGTTACATGTGGAATAGTTCTCCAAGATTCGGATAACAACGGTGCCGCAAGCCTTTTTACTCTTGGCATTTCAACAATTTCTATTTCGCCAAATTCAGAGTGATCAACTAAGTTTTTTTTAGGTTCTGGTTTTTGGGTTTCTTTTACTGGTATACTCTTTTTAGAATTTTTTATAAAATTTTTGACATCTTCCTCTGTTATTCTCCCGTTTCTTTCAGACCCTTTTAAGTTAGATATATCAGCACCTAATTCACGTGCAAATTTTCTTACTTTTGGAGTAGCGAGTATTCTATTAATCATAATTATAATTTTGTAGGTATGGGTTTATTTTTATCAATATTATATTTCTTAATCGCTTGTTCTGCATATTTTGATGGGATTAATTGTTCTTTTGCTAAAACACTTAAAGCATAAGTAACGATATATTTTTTATCAACCTCAAAGAAATTTCTTAGTTTTTCTCTACTATCACTTCTTCCATATCCATCTGTTCCTAGCGAATAAAAACTTTTGTTAGTAAAAGGTCTTATTTGATCTGATGTAATTCTCATATAGTCTGATGCAGCCAATATAGGGCCTTCGGCATCTTTTAAACAATTTTCAATATATGTTTTTTTAGGTTTTTCATTTGGATTTAAAAGATTAAATCTCTCCACTTCCATACCGTCTTTTCTTAATTCATTAAAACTTGTTACACTCCACACATCACAATCAATTTTAAAATCTTTGTCTAATATGTCTGCCGCCTGCATCATTTCTCTTAAAATAGTTCCAGATCCTAATAGTTGAATTTTTGTTTTTTTGTTTTTTGAAATTTGTTTAATTTTATACATTCCTTTTAAAATTGCCTCTTCAATATTTTTATCTTTTGGTATTGCTGGATGCGGATAATTTTCATTCATTGTTGTAATATAATAAAAAATATTTTCCTTTTTTTCATACATTCTTCTTAAACCATCTCTGAATATTACAGCTAACTCATAAGCAAAAGTTGGGTCATAGGAAACACAATTTGGTATTGTGGAAGCAAGTAGATGGCTATGTCCATCTTGATGTTGTAATCCTTCTCCAGCCAAAGTTGTTCTCCCAGATGTAGCGCCTATAAGAAATCCTCTTGCCTGACTATCACCTGCAGCCCAGGCGAAATCACCGACTCTTTGAAAACCAAACATTGAATAGAACAAATATATTGGAATCATTTCTATATCATGATTAGTGTATGATGTTCCTGCTGCTATCCAAGATGACATGGAACCAGCCTCTGTTATTCCCTCCTCCAACACCTGTCCTGATTTATCTTCCCTGTAAGATGAAAGTAGTTTCGAGTCCACAGGCTCATACTTTTGACCCTCATGTGCGTAAATACCAATTTTTTGAAAAAAGCCCTCCATACCAAATGTTCTAGCCTCATCAGGAATTATAGGAACTAATTTAGGTGAAACATTTTTATCTCTTAAGAGGTTTGTTAACATTCTCACTAACGCCATAGTCGTCGACATTTCTTTAGTCCCTGTAGACTGTTTCATCACATCGAAGATATCTTTTGGAGGAACTTTTATTGATTTTGCAAAAGATGATCTTTCAGGAATGAAACCTCCAAGTTGAAGTCTTCTCTCTTTTA
>CACLWW010000037.1 GCA_902610755.1 uncultured Pelagibacteraceae bacterium
TGGTTTCTTCATTGGAGGTTGTTTGTTCGATAATGTCACCAAAAATATGAGAATTTATAATGAAGAAATTTTTGGTCCAGTACTTTCTGTTGTAAGAGTTAAAGATTTTAATGACGCGATTCAACTGATTAACAATCACGAATTCGGCAATGGAACAAGCGTTTATACTAGAGATGGAGATGTAGGAAGAACTTTTGCAAACAAAATTAAAGTTGGGATGGTAGGTATAAATATACCTATTCCTGTCCCTGTTGCATTTCATAGTTTCGGAGGATGGAAAAGATCTTTATTTGGAGATTTGCATATGCATGGTCCTGAAGGTGTAAAATTTTATACTAAACTAAAAACTATCACATCACGTTGGCCATCAGGAATTGGTTCAGACCCTGAGTTTGTTATGCCAACAATGAAATAACATAAAGGAAAATATGAAAAAAATAAGTTTGATTGGAGCAGGACAAATAGGTGGAACTTTAGCCCATTTGATAGGAGTAAAAGAACTAGTTGATGAAGTAGTTCTTTTTGATGTTGCTAGTGGCATTGCTAAAGGAAAGGCTCTTGATATTGCACAATCATCCTCAGTTGATGGTTTTAATGTAAAATTTTCAGGAACGGATAAATATGAAGATATTAAAAACTCTGATGTCATCATTATAACTGCTGGAGTCCCAAGAAAACCTGGTATGAGCAGAGATGACTTAGTAGGTATTAACCTAAAAATAATTAAACAAGTTGCAGAGGGAATTAAAAAAAACTCTCCAGATGCCTTTATAATTTGTATAACAAATCCCTTAGATGTGATGGTAATGGCTTTCCAAAAATATTCTCAGCTTGCAGCTAAAAAAGTTGTTGGTATGGCAGGAATATTAGATAGCTCAAGATTTAAACTTTTTTTGTCAGAAGAGTTAAAGGTTCCAGTAAAAGAAATAGACGCAATGGTCATGGGCGGACATGGAGACACGATGGTACCAATGCCAAGATTCACTAAAGTATCTGGAAAACCTTTATTAGATCTTGTCAATTCAGGTGTTATTTCTAAAGAAAAACTAGAAAGCATCAATCAAAGAACAAGAGATGGTGGAGGTGAAATTGTAAAATTTTTGGAAAAAGGTTCCGCATATTATGCGCCAGCTGCTTCAGGAGTACAAATGGCTGAAGCATTTTTAGGTGATAAGAAACTACAGTTACCTTGTGCCGCTCAATTAGAAGGTCAATATGGTTTTAACGGAATTTATGCAGGTGTTCCAGTTGTTATTGGAAAAAATGGAGTAGAAAAAATAGTCGAAATTCAACTTGATGAAAAAGAAAAGGCTGAATTTATTAATTCTGTGAATGCTGTAAATAAGCTTTGGGAGGCTGCAGTAAAAATTGACCCTAGCTTGAAAAAGTAATGAATATTCACGAACACCAGGCTAAACAATTATTAAAAAAATTTGGCGCCATTGTTCCCAATGGGGAGGCTTGTTTTACTGTACAAGAAGTTTTAGAAAAAGCAAAAAAACTCAATCTTAAAAAATATGTTTTAAAAGCACAAATACATGCAGGCGGGAGAGGTAAGGCGGGTGGAGTTAAAATATTAGATAATTTATCTGATCTAGAAAAAGCTGCAAAGGATTTGTTAGGAAAAAAATTAATTACACATCAGACAGGACCAAGTGGCAAAGAAGTTAAAAGACTTTATCTAGAGGAGCCATCCAACATAAAAAAGGAATTCTATTTATCCTGTCTTATTGATAGGTCAAGTTCTAAAATTGCTTTTATTTCTAGCGATCAGGGTGGAATGGACATCGAAGAAGTTGCAAAAAGTGATCCTAATAAAATCAATACTGTAAAAATTAGTTTTAAGGAAAATATTGAAGATGAGGATTGTAAAAAAATTATTCGTAATTTCAATCTAGATGATAATGCCAATCTAAAATGCATCAAGATTATTCAATCAATTTACAAAACATTTGTTTCTACAGATGCAAGCTTAATTGAAATCAATCCACTAATACTTACAAAGGAAAACAATATTGTGTGTCTGGATGCAAAAATAAGCTTTGATGACAATGCAATTTTCAAACATCCAGAATTACTGGAATTAAGAGATTTGAATGAAGAGGATACTACAGAAATAGAGGCAAGCAAACACGATTTAGCCTACATAAAATTAGATGGATCTATTGGATGTATGGTAAACGGAGCAGGATTAGCAATGGCTACAATGGATATAATTAAACTGCATGGTCAAGAACCTGCAAATTTTTTAGATGTAGGAGGCGGTGCATCTAAAGAAAAGGTTGCAGCCGCGTTTAAGATAATTTTATCAGATAAAAATGTAAAAGGAATACTAATAAATATTTTTGGAGGGATTATGAGGTGTGATGTCCTTGCTCAAGGAATTGTAGAGGCTGCAAAAGAAACCAAAATAAATATACCTCTTGTAGTAAGACTTGCTGGAA
>CACLWW010000038.1 GCA_902610755.1 uncultured Pelagibacteraceae bacterium
AGCTTCTCAGCAAAGAAAGCCCTCGAAACCTTTAAAAAAAATAACATTACAAATATTATTGAACTTGGCGCAGGTCTTGGAAGAGACACAATATATTTTGCACAAAATAATATTCATGTTCACGCAATCGATTACAGTTTGTCTGCAACAAATATTATAAAAAAAAGATCTAAAGAAAACAATTTAGACGCTTTAGTAAAAGTTGAGAATTACGATATCAGGAAAAAATTTAATTTTGATAATGAAAATTTTCAAGCATGTTACTCACATATGTTATTTTGTATGGCTCTTACAAATCAAGATTTAAAAGATTTAAATAAAGAAATCTTAAGAGTTTTAAAAAAAGACGGTTTTAATATTTACACTGTAAGAAATAATACGGATGGTGATTTTAAGAAGGGAACGCATAGAGGAGAGGATATGTATGAAATGAATGGTTTTATTGTTCATTATTTTTCAGAAAACAAAATTAAGAATCTTTTAGATGGATTTATAAATATAAGTATTGAAAATTTTGATGAGGGCAGTTTTCCTCGAAAATTGTCTCTAGTAATAAACAAGAAAAAATAACGTTTTTTGAATGCAATTTAGCCCCATTGGTTTTTTTTAAATAATGATTAAATAGTCCCTATGAGTAATTTAGAAAGTCATTACAGACCAAGTAATTTTAGTGATAAGGTAGCTTTATCTTTCACAAAATTTTTAAGGTTCATCGCAGATACTTTTTTCAAAAAAAGGTACGGTCATAGAGCTGTAGTATTAGAAACTGTAGCCGCAGTTCCAGGTATGGTTGCCGGAATGTTAATCCATTTAAAATCTCTTAGAAAGATGGAGGATGACAAAGGATGGATCAAAATCCTTCTAGATGAAGCTGAAAATGAAAGAATGCACTTAATGACATTCATTCATATCGCGAAACCAACTTTTATTGAAAGAATAGTTATTATGATTGCTCAATTTATTTTCATAATTACTTATGCAATTATTTATTTAATTTCTCAAAGAACCGCACATAGAATTGTTGGTTATTTTGAGGAAGAAGCTGTTAGAAGTTACACAGAATACTTACATGAATTAGAAACTGGCAAAATTAAAGATCAACCTGCTCCTGAAGTTGCAATTAATTATTGGAATTTACCATTACATGCAACGCTAAAAGATGTTGTAAAAGTTATTAGAGATGATGAGGCAGGACATCGAGATGTAAATCATAGTTTTGCCGATGTAATAGACGACAGAAAAACAAAAGAAAAAGTTAATACATCTAAAAAAGAAATCACAACAAAAGAAAATTTAAAAGGAAATTATGAATAAAATTTATTTATATATATTGACTATATTTTTTATTTTTACATCAGCTTCATTTGCAGATAAAAATATGATGATAGGTTCAAAAGGAAAACTTAGTGAAGTAGATAGAACAATTAAAGTAAAGATGTATGATAATTATTATGAACCAAAATCATTTAATATTAAAAAGGGTGAGACAATTAAATTTGAAGTAGTTAATGCAGGTAACCTTGTTCACGAATTTAATATAGCAAATGCAATGATGCATAAAAAACATCAGCCAGAGATGGAGAGAATGGTTGAAAATGAAATTTTATTAGCAGACTCGATTGATAAAGAAAAAATGAAAAAAATGGCAAAAATGGATAAGGCAATGGGACACTCACACAGTAATAGTGTTCTTTTAGCTCCAAATGAAAAAGGTGATTTAGTTTGGAAGTTTGAAAATGCTATGAATATCGAGATTGCATGTAATGTTCCTGGCCATTATCAAATTGGTATGGTAGCTAAAGTAGAGTTAGAATAACTCTATAAAAAATTTACTTAAATGAGCTCAGAGAGTTTAACCTTTAATTGGTCTTGCAAACACACGTGGAAAAGAAGTGCAAAAAACACAGCTTGGTGTTTACTTGGATGCTCTATTGGTGATTTTGGAACAATTTTATTTTTTCAATTAAGTAAAATTCCATTTCCAGTTCTTGGTATAATGACTTTAGCAATAATCAATGGATTAATTACAAGTATAATTTTGGAAACGGTTATACTCATGAGACAAAATTTTGATTTTAAAAAAGCATTCAATACTGCAATAGGGATGAGTTTTATATCTATGATTAGTATGGAAGTTGCAATGAATCTAACAGATTATCTTTTAACAGGCGGAGCAATATTAACTTGGTGGGTTGTTCCATTAATGTTGATAGTAGGTTTTGTAACACCTTGGCCTTATAATTATTGGAGATTAAAAAAATTTAATGTTGCTTGCCACTAAATTTTTTAAATAAATCAGGCATTATTTAAGCTTTCTCTTAAAGTTTACCTTTGTTATTAGTTTCTTTTTTTAGTTA
>CACLWW010000039.1 GCA_902610755.1 uncultured Pelagibacteraceae bacterium
GAGGAATTGCTTGATGAAAAGAAAAGAGAGAGAGATAAACTAGGATCAGTAAATCTAAGAGCAGATGAAGAAACAAGTAAATATGAGATTGAAATTAAAAAAATGGAAAAAGATCGATCAGATTTAGTTACAGCCATTGTAAAACTTAAGGAAAGTATTAATGAACTCAATCAAAAAGGTCGAGAAAGACTCCTTGAGGCTTTTGAAAAGGTTAATAGAAAGTTTAATGAAGTTTACACAAAATTATTTAACGGTGGAAGTGCGAAACTGGAATTAGTTGACTCTGATGATCCACTTGATGCAGGTTTAGAAATGTTGGTAAGTCCTCCAGGAAAAAGACTTCAGTCAATTACTCTTCTTTCAGGTGGAGAGCAAGCGCTGACTGCTTTATCTTTAATCTTTGCAGTTTTCTTAACTAACCCTTCACCAATATGCGTTCTTGATGAAGTAGATGCACCTTTAGATGACGCAAACGTTACTCGTTTTTGTAATCTTTTGGATGAACTCATAAAAATTACTAAAACAAAATTTATTATTGTTACCCATCACGCACTTACCATGTCAAAAATGAATAGACTTTATGGTGTAACCATGCCAGAGAAAGGCATAAGCCAGCTAGTTTCAGTTGACCTTGAAAAAGCTGAGAGCATGGTTGCCTAGATGGGTAAAGAACGGCTAAAAGATCGCCTAAAAAATGCACGTAAAAAGTTAAAAGTAGAAAAAGAAAATCCCCAAACATCTAATATTGGACAAGCTTTCAAATTGAGCACTGAATTAGTAGCGGCTGTATTAGTAGGGACAATTATAGGGTTTATTTTAGATAATTGGTTTGATACTAAACCATGGTTAATAATAATATTTTTTTTTGTTGGTGTAGTTGCGGGTATATTAAATGTAATCAGGTCAGCAAAAAAACTACAGAATTGATTTTATGGCAGCAAATCCAATGTACCAATTTAATGTTTATAGAATTGGTCCAGAAATAAAAATAGGTGAAATAGATTTATCCTTTACTAATGCAAGTTTATTTATGGTCATAAGCTCATTAGCAATATTAATAATTTTTAATTTAGGTGCGCAAAAGCGAAATATAATTCCTGATAAAATACAATTGCTTTCAGAACTAAGTTACACATTTGTGTCTAAAATGATAAGTGATACAGCTGGTTCGAAAGCTAAACCATATTTTTCATTTATATTTTCACTTTTTATGTTTGTTCTTTTTTGTAACATGTTCGGTATGATCCCCTACTCTTTTACAGTAACGAGCCACATAATTGTAACATTTGTTTTAGCAGCATTTATTTTCATTGGAGTAACAATTATTGGATTTATTAAACATGGATTTGGCTATTTAAAACTTTTTGTACCAAGTGGAGTGCCAGTTGTCTTGTTGCCACTAATAGTAGTTATAGAAATTATTTCTTATTTAAGTAGGCCCATCAGTTTATCTGTAAGATTGTTTGCAAATATGATGGCGGGACATACAATGATGAAAGTATTCGGAGGCTTTGTAGTAAGTCTTGGAATTGTCGGTGGATGGCTTCCACTGAGTTTTTCAGTTGCATTAACAGGTTTGGAGATATTAGTTGCTTTTCTTCAAGCTTATGTTTTTGCAATTTTAACATGCATTTATTTAAATGATGCATTAAATTTACACCATTAATCATAAGGAGGATAATATGGAGTTAGAAGCAGCAAAAATGATTGGAGCGGGATTAGCGGCAATTGCTCTAGCAGGAGCAGGAGTAGGAATAGGTATTATTTTTGGTAACTATCTATCTGGCGCTATGAGAAATCCATCTGCAGCTCAAAAACAATTTCCAAATTTACTTTTAGGTTTCGCATTAGCTGAGGCTACTGGGTTGTTTGGACTTGTTGTAGCTTTGATAATTTTATTTGCTTTTTAAATAATTGTGAAAAAAATTATTTTACTTAATATTTTTTATTTCTCATTCTGCACTGTAGCAGTGAAAAGTGCAGAGAAAGGAGGAATGCCTCAATTGGATCCTGAATTTTGGGTATCGCAAATTTTTTGGTTGACCATAACTTTCGGTACCCTTTTTTTAGTCCTTTCTAAATTTATCTTACCTAGAATAAGTAAAAACCTA